>JAWXAX010000062.1 GCA_034439735.1 Rhodothermales bacterium
ACCCCCTCGGCGGCAAGGCGGTCCAGATTGGGGGTTTGTGCGACCGGGTCGCCATAGACGCCCAGGTGGGGACTCATGTCTTCCACCGAGATCCAGACAATGTTCGGCCGCTGAGCGAGCGTCGGCGTGGCGAGTAAAAGCAGCGCGACCAGCGCGAACGTTCGAGGGAAACGCCGGCTGGTCGCTGAAACGGGGTTGGGCATGGCACTACTGCGGGCCGGCGTCACATCGAAACCGTGGCGCGCGGACGAGGTGCCTCGTCCGGCACGTCGTTGCCGCGGGGGACGAAGGACTGGATGCCTGTGATCGCCCGGCCCAGGATGAGGCCGTGGATGTCGTAGGTCCCCTCGTAGGTGTTGACGGTTTCGAGGTTCATCATATGGTGGATGATCCGGAAATCCCCCGTGATCCCATTGCCCCCGAGCATGTCTCGGCCCATGCGGGCGATCTCAAGGGCCTTCCCGCAGTTGTTGCGTTTGGCGAGGGAGATCATCGGCGGCGCGGCGCGGCCGGCATCCTTCAGCGTACCCAGGCGCCAGGCGAGGAGCTGCATCTGCGTGATCTCGGTGGCCATGTTGGCCAGCTTGGTCTGGATCAGCTGCATCGATGCGAGCGGGTAGCCGAACTGCTCGCGCTCCATGACATACGTCCGCGCCCGGTGATAGCAGTTCTCGGCCGCGCCGACGACGCCCCAGGAAATTCCGTAGCGGGCGTTGTTCAGGCAGGAGAACGGCCCCTTGAGGCCGCGAATCTCCGGAAAGACGTTGGCATCCGGCACGAAGCAATCGCTCAACACGATCTCGCCGGTGATCGAGGCCCGGATCGACATCTTATTATGGATCTTGGGCGCCGAAAACCCTGGAAAACCCTTTTCGACCAGGAAGCCCCGGATGACACCTTCGTCGTCGCCGGCTTCGCGGGCCTTGGCCCAGACGACCGCCACATCGGCGAAAGGCGAGTTCGTGATCCAGGTCTTGGCGCCATTGAGCACCCAGCCGCCATCCACCTTCCGAGCCACGGTGACCATCGACCCGGGGTCCGATCCGTGGTCCGGCTCCGTCAGCCCGAAACACCCGATCAGCTCGCCTGTGGCGAGGCGGGGCAGGAAACGCTGACGCTGCTCCTCCGTGCCAAAGGCGTGGATGGGGTACATGACCAGGGAGGACTGCACCGAGGCAAAGGACCGGTAGCCGGAGTCCACGCGTTCCAGCTCGCGGGCGATGAGGCCGTACGCCGTGTAGCTCACGCCGGCGCCGCCGTATTCCGGCGGAATCGTCGCTCCGAGGAGCCCCAGGGAGCCCAGTTCACGGGGGATATCCTCGTGGAAGACCTCGTGCTGGTTGCCTTCTAGGGCGCGTGGCTCCAGGTGGTGCTGGGCATATTCGCGCGCCGTCTCCAAAATCATCCGGTCCTCTTCGGTGAGCATCTCCTCGAAGAGAAACATATCATCGATATTAAACGCCTTTGAAGACATGGCTTGGGTACGACCTGCGTAGAGAGTTCTGGGGGACGGTGGGCATGTAATGAACTCACCCACGCCGGCGTTCCCCGGAGAAAAAAACAGGTCGTCGGGTGGATTTGATGAAAACGGGGGCCGTCGCTGGCGGGGCGGTCGGTTTTTGTGATCACTTCCGTTATTTTCGTCGCGAACGCCCTCACTGTCCACCCCGACGGACGCACGCCTGAACGTACGAGCCCATGCGCATTTTGCTGATCGGAAACGGCGGCCGCGAGCACGCGATGGCCTGGAAGCTGGCCGCCAGCCCGCGTTGTGAAGCCCTGTTTATCGCACCCGGCAACCCCGGTACGGCCCAGGTAGGGCAAAACATAGCCATCGCCGCGACCCACATCCCGGGTCTGGTCGATTTCGCCCTTGAGGAGAACATCGACCTCACGGTGGTCGGCCCCGAACAACCGCTGGTGATGGGGATCGTGGATGCGTTTGAGGCGGCCGGCCTGGCCATCTTCGGCCCGAGCGCCGCCGCGGCCCAATTGGAAGGCAGCAAGGCGTTCGCCAAGGCCTTTATGGTCCGCCACGGCATCCCGACGGCCGAACACCGCACCTTCGCGGCGGCGGCCTACGACCAGGCGCTTGCCTTTCTCCAGACCGCCGAGATGCCCATCGTGCTGAAGGCCAGCGGCCTGGCGGCGGGCAAAGGCGTCGTGATCTGCGAAACCCGCTCCGAAGCGGAGGCCGCGCTTCGCGACATCGTGCAGGAGCATCGGTTCGGCGATGCCGGCGACGAGGTCGTGATCGAAGGGTTTATGCAAGGTGAAGAGGCGAGCCTGTTCGCGGTCTGTGATGGGCAATCGTACACGCTGCTGGCTACCGCGCAGGATCATAAACGGGTGGGAGATGGCGACACCGGGCCCAATACCGGTGGGATGGGGGCCTATGCGCCGGCGCCGCTGGTCACGCCCGAGCTTCAGGCCCGGATCTGCCGCGACATCGTCGAGCCCACCCTCGCCGGGATGAACGCCGAGGGCGCCCCGTTCAAGGGATTTCTGTATGTCGGCCT
>JAWXAX010000063.1 GCA_034439735.1 Rhodothermales bacterium
CACTACCGTCACGCCAAACATGGCGTCTCCACTACCGTCACGCCAAACATGGCGTCTCCACTACCGTCACGCCACACATGGCGTCTCCACTACCGTCACCGCCACACATGGCGTCAACCGTTACCGCCGCAACACGCGGCCGGCGCGGACACCCGTCGGGGCGCCATCGAGCAGCACGGCCTGGCCGTTGACGAACACGTGATCGACGCCCGTGCTGTACTGGTGGGGATCGTCGTACGTGGCGCGCTCGTCCACCGTATGGGGGTTGATCACCGCCACGTCGGCGTAGGCGCCAGCGCGCAACACGCCGCGATCGGACAGCCCGAGGCGCCAGGCAGGCAGGCTGCTCATCTTGCGGATGGCGTCCGGGAAAGCCAGCACATTTTCGCTACGGACATACATACCCAGCACCCGCGCGAAGGTGCCGTAATGGCGCGGATGAGGTAGACCTACCGACGGCTCCGCGGTGCCGCCGCCCCGGCCCTCGTTCAGACTGAACACGACGGCCTCTTTTATGCGGGCCCGCGTCCCGGGGTCGCGAAGCCGGGCGACGAGGTCTTCTTGCTCCCCTTCCAGGCTCCAGGGGGGAAATAAGACCGACAGATTCGTGCTCGACGCGGTGTACGGGGAGAGCCAGGGTGATGTCGATCCCCAGCGTGCGCGCCTCGTCCACCAGCCGGAGGGTTTCCATGCTGGTCCCCCACATGGATCTGCCAATCACATTATGTGGGTGATCTGCACGGGCAGCCGGCCCTCCTCACCGATTCGAATCGTTTCGTGGATACTCTCCATGACCTTAAGCCCTTAGTCCCGCATGTGGCTGATGAAGATCCCGCCGTGTTGCCCCGCCACCCGCGCCAGGGCGATCACCTCCTCGGTCGTCGCAAAAGCGCCGGGCACATATATCAGGCCGGACGACAGGCCCAGGGGCCCCTCCCGCATGGTGATGTCGACCAGCTGTTTCATCCGATCCAGCTCGGTTCCAGAAGGGGGATGGTCGGCCCGTCCCAGTACTTCGCTTCGCACGGTGCCGTGGCCGATCATGGTTCCTACATTGACCGCCGCCGGCGCCACCACCAGCAGAATACCCGTGAGCTTCATGTGGAATTGCAGATTAAGCGCGTAACGTTGATTTTAGGGATCGGGCCATCGCCTATCATACCTCTTTCATCCGCAACGTACAATGAACATGGACGCCTCGTTTTCCCCCATCGCGCTGATGCTGGCGCTGTCGCTTACGGTGCTTGTCGCTCGCCCGGCCGCCGGCCAGGGCGGCGGCGACCGGGAAGTCGGCCTCCCCTTCGCCACCCGCAGCGCGGTGCTCGCCCGCAACGGCATCGCCGCCACCAGCCACCCGCTCGCCTCCCAGGTCGCCATCGACATCCTCAAAAAAGGCGGCACGGCGATCGACGCCGCCATCGCGGCCAATGCCACGCTGGGGCTCATGGAACCGGTCAGCTGCGGCATTGGCGGGGACCTGTTCGCCATCGTCTACGACCC
Organism: Rhodothermales bacterium; assembly: GCA_034439735.1. Taxonomy (NCBI): domain Bacteria; kingdom Pseudomonadati; phylum Rhodothermota; class Rhodothermia; order Rhodothermales; species Rhodothermales bacterium. Next base: position 1,501 of record JAWXAX010000063.1, read on the forward strand.
CGCGACCGACCGCCTCTACGGCTACAACGGCAGTGGTAGATCGCCGCGCGGGCAGTCCCTCGCTGAACTCAAGGCCCGGTTGACGGCCAGGGGTAAAAGCGCCATCCCGGATCGCGGCTCGCTCTCGGTGTCGATACCCGGCGCGGTCGACGGCTGGTTCGCGCTCCACGAGCGCTTCGGCAAACTCCCCATGGCGGAGGTCCTCGCGCCGGCCATCGACTACGCCGGCGATGGCTTCGCTGTCTCCCAGATCATCGCGTACGACTGGTCCCTCAACGTCAACGCTATCGAGGCCGCGGCGGCGGACATCGAGGAGATGGCCAACTTCCGCTCCACCTACCTCATCGACGGCCGCGCCCCGCTCGTGGGTGAGGTGTTTCGCAACCCGGACCTCGCCCGTACCTATACGGCCATCGCCGAGGGCGGCCGCGCCGCCTACTACGAAGGCGAACTGGCGGATGTGATGGACGCCTACATGCGCCGGATCGGCGGCCCGCTGCGGAAGGAAGATTTCGCCGGCCATCAGGGCGAGTGGATCGACCCGGTGTCGATCAACTACCGCGGGTACGATGTCTACGAACTGCCGCCCCCCGGCCAGGGGATGGCCGCCCTCCAGATGCTTAACATCCTGGAAGACTACGACCTCGCCGCGATGGGGCATAATAGCGCGGACTATCTGCACGTCCAGATAGAAGCCAAAAAGCTGGCATTCGAGGACCGCGCCCGGTACTACGCCGATCCGCATTTCTACGACGTACCGGTCGATCAACTGCTGTCCAAGGACTACGCCGCCCGCCAGCGCGAAACAATCCGGATGGACCGCGCCATGCAGCGCCTCGAAGAAGGCGCCGCGCAGCTCGAAAACGGCGATACGATCTACATGACGGTGGCCGACAAAGACGGCATGATGGTCTCGCTCATCCAGAGCAACTACCTCGGCCTCGGCAGTGGCCTCGTGCCGGACGGGCTGGGCTTCATGTTCCAGGACCGCGGCGCGCTGTTCGCCCTTGAGGAAGGCCACCCGAACGTCTATGCGCCAAACAAACGGCCCTTCCATACGATCATCCCGGCATTCGTCATGAAAGACGGGGAGCCGTTCATGAGTTTTGGCGTAATGGGGGGCGCTATGCAGCCCCAGGGCCATGTGCAGGTCCTCATGAATCTCCTTGATTTCGGGATGGACCTCCAGGAAGCCGGCGACGCGGCCCGCTACCGCCATGAAGGCAGCAGCGAACCCACCGGAACCGTCATGACTGAGGGCGGCGTCGTTAACGTGGAAAGCGGCGTCTCCCCCGAGGTCGTCGAAGGCCTCCGTGCCCGTGGCCACCTCGTGAAGGTGAACAAAGGCGCGTTCGGTGGCTACCAGGCCATCGTCCGAGACCCACGCACCGGCGTCTACCACGGCGCCACCGAAATGCGCAAAGACGGCATGGTAGCCGGCTATTAACCCC
>JAWXAX010000064.1 GCA_034439735.1 Rhodothermales bacterium
GGTCCTGCCCGGTAAAGACGAAGTCGATCACCTCGGCAAGGGGCGACAGGCCGGCCTCCAGCGCGGCGCCCTCGTCCATCAGTAAGACGGCGGCGCCGCCGTCCGTGAGAAACGACGAGTTGGCGGCGGTCAGGGTGCCGTAGCGGCGGTCGAAAGCCGGCTTGAGCCGGCCGGCCTGCTCGAGGCTGGTATCTGGGCGAATGCCGTTGTCTGCCGTAATGGCTTCAAACGTCGGTGGAATGGATACCGGGACGATTTCGCGGGGCAAGTGGCCGTCCGCATGCGCCTGCGCGGCCAGGTGATGGGAACGGACGGCGAAGGCATCCTGCGCCTCGCGGGTGATTCCAAAGCGTGCGGCCATGATGTCGCAGTCCTCCCCCATCACCCGTCCGGTGCTGAACTCCGCCACTTCCGGTCGCTCCGGGAAAAAATCCGCCGGCCGGAGGGAGGCGGCGAAGCGGAGGACACCCCCCAGCCCCCTCAGCTTCTGTGCATGAAACAGCTTGGCCCGCATCGCCTTCCGAAACTGGATGGGCGCGTCGGAGACCAGGTCGACCCCGCCGGCGATGACCGCGTTCGACCGCCCGGCGGCAATCTCGAGGCACCCGTCCGCGATGGCCCGGTTCGCCGAGATGCAGGCCTGAGACACCGAGTGGCAGGGCGCGGAGGCCGGGATGCCGGCCGTGATGGCGGCTTCCCGGGCTACGTTCGGCGTTTTTATGTTGGCGATGACCGCCCCCAGAATGACCTGATCGACACGCTCCGGCGGAAGGCCCGTCCGGTCCAGCACTCCTTTAATCGCAAACTGGCCGAGGCGATAGGACATCAGGTCCATGTACCCCGTGCCGGCCCGGAGGAACGGGGTACGGCAGCCGTCGACGAGGACGACGTTGCGGGTGGTGGGCGGACGCGGCGCCATCAGTCTTCGTACGACTCATCCACGCCGTTCGCCACCAGAGCGCTCTTGGGTTTTTTGGGGCCGTGGGGGTCCATGCCCATCGCTTCCTTCACCCGCTTCTTGATCTCCTCCTGCATGGCGGTGGATTCCCGGAGCCAGTTTTTCGTCGCCTCGCGGCCCTGGCCGATTTTCTGGTCCCCATAGGCATACCAGGCCCCACTTTTCTGGATGATTTCGTAGGTGACGGCCAGGTCGGTGAGTTCGCCGGAAGAAGAAATTCCCTCGCCGTAGATGATGTCGAACTCGGCCTCCCGGAATGGCGGGGCGACCTTGTTCTTGACCACCTTGACGCGGGTCCGGTTGCCAACCACCTCCGTGCCTTCCTTGATCGCGCCGATGCGGCGAATGTCCAGACGGACGGAGGCGTAAAACTTTAGCGCACGTCCGCCGGTCGTCGTCTCCGGGCTGCCGAACATCACCCCGATCTTCTCACGGATCTGGTTGATGAAGATAAGCACCGTGTTCGTCCGGTTCAGGGTGCCCGTGAGCTTACGCATGGCCTGGCTCATGAGGCGGGCCTGGAGGCCCATGCTGCTGTCGCCCATGTCCCCTTCCAACTCGGCCTGCGGGACGAGCGCGGCGACGGAGTCGATCACGACCACATCCAGCGCGCCGCTGCGCACGAGCATGTCGCAGATGTTGAGGGCCTGCTCGCCGGCATCCGGCTGGGAAACCAGCAGGTTGTCTACATCCACGCCCAATTTCTTCGCATATGTCGCGTCGAAGGCGTGTTCGGCGTCGATAAACGCGCATGCGCCGCCGGCCTTCTGAGCCTCGGCAATGATGTGCGTCGCTAGTGTCGTCTTACCGGACGACTCCGGGCCAAAAATCTCGATGATGCGCCCCCGGGGCACGCCCCAGACGCCGAGCGCGGCGTCCAGCGCCAGCGAACCGGTGGATATCGTCTCCATGATCGCGATAGGCGCATCACCCAGGCGCATGATCGCCCCCTTGCCAAACTGTTTCTCGATCTGCTTGACCGCCAGGTCCAGCGCTTTCTGCTTCGGAGTTTCGGATGCTGCCATGGGTAGGGTTTATTTGGGGTGAAACGGCGTGATTAGCATGTCGGCAGTCAGTTTACGAAGCCCGAGTGACAACCGTGTGTCATAGCCTATCTCCCCTGGTTTTTGCGTTTTTTCCGCATTGTTGCCAGCGGTAGATGCCATACTAACATATCTCACACATATTCGCAAGCCGGCGTCGTTATTTAACGAACGCGGACTGTGGACGGTGCGCGCCGCTATATTATGATAGACGTATTCGGGCGCCTGGACGTACCCTCAGACGAGCAACTTTTTCCGTAGCAGGTCCAGCACGGCCATGCTAGCGTACTGTTTGTTGGGCAGCCGCTCCCGCCGCGTCTCGATCAGTTGGGCCTCGGCGCCCGAGGCATCCGCATACCCGATCCAGACGGTGCCGACGGGCTTTTCCGGGGTACCGCCTCCGGGGCCCATGATGCCGGTGGACGAGAGACCGATGTCGGCGTCCAGCAGCCGGCGGACCCCCAGCGCCATCTGTATCGCCACCTGTTCACTCACGGCGCCTTCGTGACGCAGGACCTCCTCAGACACCCCCAGCACCGTGCTTTTTACGCTGTTACAATAGGCGATCACGCCCCCCTTGAAGTACTCCGAAGCCCCGCTGATATTGGTGATGCGGTCCCCGATGAGCCCTCCGGTGCAGCTCTCGGCAGTGGCCACAGTCAGCCCCCGCGCCATCAATAATTTCCCGACCGCCTGCTCAAGCACGTCTTGATCGATGCCGACAACAAACGCGCCCAGCCGCTCCTGTACCCGGGCGGCGAAGCTTTCTACCTGACGATTGGCAGCCTCCGGCGTCTTGGCAAACGAGGAGATGCGGAGGCGCACGCTCCCCATGTCGGGCAGATACGCGAGGCGTTGTCCGGGATCGAGGGTTGCGACAATATCGCGGATCTGCTCTTGGAGGTGTGATTCGCCGATGCCCAGCGTATGGATGGTGAGGTGTTTGATCGTCCGCAGGCTGTCCGAAGTCGCCAGCCGGGGCATCAGATGGTCCGCCACGATGCGTTTCATTTCGCGCGGCACCCCCGGGACGACGAGCAGGGCACTCTTACGTCCTCGATGCTCACCGGCGAACCACAACCCGGGCGCCGTGCCTACGGGATTATGCAGCACTTCGCAACCCAGCGGCGCCATGGCCTGGCTCCGGTTACTTTCGGGCATCGTCCGCTTGAACCGTTCAAATAGGTGGGCGACGTGGTCGAGTACGTCCTGGTGGAACACCAGCGGGACCCCGAGAAAGCCGGCGACCGCTTCGCGCGTCACATCGTCGTGGGTAGGCCCGAGGCCTCCCGTCACCACCACGAGATCCGCCACCGCCCACGAACGCGCGATTGCGGCCTCGATCACCGGCTGATCGTCCGATATCGTCAACGCCTCCGTCACGTCCACCCCCGCCAGCGTCAATTGCTCTCCCAGCCAGGCCACGTTCGTATTTATTACCTGCCCGATGAGCAGCTCGTCTCCTACGGTGATGATGTGCGCGGTCATAGGCGTTGACGCGTTGAACGTTTTCTCGTTGAACGTTACCGAGGGATTTGCTCCCGCGCCACGACGGCCTCGCTCCAGGCCTTTGGGTCCTTCCGCCAGGAATCCAGGGCTTCTCTCGCGTTTTCGGGGATGCGGCCCTCGGCGGCGGCCACATCCATCAGGGCGGCGAACGTCGTCAGGGTATACGCCGGAACGCCGGCCTCCTTAAACAAGTGGTGTGCCTCGGGAAATCCGTAGGAGAAGATCCCCAGAACAGCCTCCACGACCGCGCCGGCTTGCTGGAGCACACGAACGACCGCCATCGAAGAGCCGCCCGTGGAGATCAAGTCTTCGATGACCACGACGCGTCGACCGGGTTCGAGTTGGCCCTCGATCTGATGCAGTCGGCCATGTTCTTTTGGTTTAGAGCGTACATAAACCATCGGCAGGTCCAACACCTCGGCGAGCCATGCCGCATGCGGGATGCCAGCCGTCGCGGTGCCGGCAATCACGTCCGGGCTAAGCTCGTACTGATCGATCAGCTCGCCAAACCCCCTCGTGATCTGGCGGCGGATGTCCGGATGGGCCATGGTGAGGCGATTGTCGCAGTAGATAGGCGACTTCAGGCCCGAGGCCCACGTAAAGGGGGCCTCCGGGGACAGGGCTACGGCGCCGATGGACAGCAGCGCGCCGGCGATGCGGCGCTCGCGCGGATTAAAATCTGGGGGGGGATGGGTAGTCACGACGTACCCTCTTCTCGCTTAAGCACGTATAACACGCCCGTCCAGACTGTAAAGCCGACCACAAAAAGCAGGCAGATAAAGGGAATGACGCTGCCCAGCAGCCAGTTGGCGTATGCCCCAACCGCGCCGGCCATCTTCGTCATCGTCATCAGCAACAGCGTGGCGATCAAGAAGGTGAGTTGGACGGTCGTCTTCGCCTTCGCCAGCGGCAGGGTTTTCAGGCTGCGGCCGCGGGATTCGTTCCAGGCCCGGAGCAGCGTTACCGCGAGGTCCCGAACGGCGATCAGTGCCACGGCCCACCAGGGCACTACATGGGGGATGAGCAGCGCCAACGCGGTGAACGTTCCGAGCACCAGAATCTTGTCGGCAAACGGATCCAGGAACTGCCCCAGACGCGAGGGGACCGCATAGGAACGCGCCAGCTTGCCGTCATAATAATCCGAAATCGCCGCGATCACGAAGACCACAAAAGCGCCCAACCGGCCGGCGAACGACTCGGAGAATAACAGAAACAACACCACAGGGGTGAGTACGATCCGGGCGATCGTAATGGCGTTCGGGACATTCTTCATGTACAACGGGCTACTGCTCATGGGCGGGAATATACGGTAACGCCGGCCGTTTTTCCTTGAGGACTTTCGTCAAAAATAACGGATCCTACTCAATGTTTGTATGGCGACACGATATATCGGGTCCCAACGTCTTCGCCGACTCTGTCAGCCGGCACGCCGCTGTTACACGCAGTAAGCCCTTTTTTCCGGTCGCGGGGCGGCCTGGTCTGACAGAGTGGCGCACTTTTTACAATGGCATCTTTCTTGATGAAACGCCCTCTGTGAAAAACAACTCCTCGGGCAGATTACGCAGGAGTGGGCGCGGGCCGATTGCGCAGACCGGTTGTACCATAGGTCGCGCGGGACGCAAACGCCGTAATCAGTCGCGTATCGTTCATCGATAGAAATCAACGGATACAATGGGTAAGACAATTGGAATCGATCTCGGCACGACGAACTCGGTAGTGGCCGTTATGGAAGGGGGTGAGCCGGTCGTCATCACGAATGCCGAGGGTGCGCGTACGACGCCGTCGGTCGTGGCATTTAAGACGGACGGGGAGCGGCTCGTCGGCGCGCCGGCAAAACGGCAGGCCATCACCAACCCCAAGAACACCCTGTTCTCCATCAAGCGCTTCATGGGCCGCATGTTCGGCGAAGTGACCGAGGAGATGAAGACCGTCCCCTACCAGGTCGTACAGGGTGAAGGCGGAACGGCGCGTGTCGATGTAAACGGACGCGTCTACACCCCACAGGAAATCTCGGCGATGGTGCTCCAAAAGCTGAAGCAGACCGCGGAAGATTACCTTGGCGAGAGCGTCACGGAAGCCGTCATTACCGTGCCGGCGTATTTTAACGACGCCCAGCGTAAGGCCACCAAGGAGGCAGGCGAAATAGCCGGCCTGAACGTGCGCCGCATCATCAACGAGCCCACCGCCGCCGCGCTGGCCTACGGCCTCGACAAGAAGGACACCGAGCGCGTCATCGCCGTGTACGACCTGGGCGGCGGCACGTACGACATCTCGATCCTGGAGCTCGGAGACGGCGTGTTCGAGGTAAAATCCACCAACGGCGACACACACCTGGGCGGGGACGACTTCGACCAGCGCCTGATCGACTACATCGCCGACGAATTCAAGAAGACGGAAGGGGTTGATCTCCGCAAGGACCCGATGGCCCTCCAGCGCCTCAAGGAGGCCTCGGAAAAAGCCAAAATCGAGCTCTCGAGCGGCGCGCAGACGACCATCAACCTGCCCTTTATCACGGCCACGCAGGACGGTCCGAAGCACCTGAACATGGAGCTACCCCGCGCCAAGTTCGAGCAGCTGGTGGACGACCTCGTCGACCGCACGATCCCGCCGATGGAGAAGGCGCTTCGCGACGCCGGCCTCAGCAAGAGCGAGATCCATGAAGTGATCCTCGTAGGTGGCTCGACGCGTATCCCGCTCGTCCAGCAGACGGTCGAGAAATTCTTCGGCAAAAAGCCCAACCGCTCGGTGAACCCGGACGAAGTCGTCGCCCTTGGCGCGGCCGTCCAGGGCGGCGTCCTCTCGGGCGACGTGAGCGACGTGCTCCTGCTCGACGTCACCCCGCTTAACCTGGGCATCGAAACCCTGGGTGGCGTGATGACAGTGCTTATCCCGGCAAACACGACCATCCCGACCCGCAAGAGCGAAGTGTTCTCTACGGCGTCGGACAGCCAGCCGAGCGTCGAGATCCACGTTCTCCAGGGCGACCGCGAGATCGCGGAAGGCAACCGGACGATCGGGCGATTCCACCTCGACGGCATCCCGCCGGCGCCCCGCGGCATCCCGCAGATCCAGGTCAGCTTCGACATCGACGCCGACGGGATCCTGAGCGTCGGCGCGAAGGACCAGTCGACCGGCAAGGAGCAGACGATTCGCATCGAGGCCTCCAGCGGTCTGTCGAAGGACGATATCGAGAAGATGCGCACCGACGCCCGCTCCCACGCCAACGAGGATAAGAAGCGCCGCGACACGGTCGAAAAGACTAACTCCGCCAACGCGCTCGTGTACACGACCGAGAAGAACCTCAAGGACTACGGCGACAAGATCTCTCCTGAGAAGCGGGCGAAGATCGACGCCGCGCTCGAGCGGCTGAAACTGGTGTCGGCCGCGGGCAGCGAAAAGGTGAGCGAGATCGAGTCCGCCATGGCGCAGTTGAACGACGCCTGGGCGGCCGCCGGCGAGGACCTTCAGAAGGCCAGCCAGGAAGCCGCCGCGAATGGCGCCCCGGCCAGTGACGCCGGCGCCGCCGGTGAGGAGGTGAAAGACGTCGACTACGAGGTGGTGGACGACGAGGAGGAGAAGAAGTAATCGCGAGGGTAACGAAACCCCGTTTCCCAACCGGTAGAGACACGAAACATCGTGTCTCCAAAAAGGCCGTGCATGCCGTTAATGACCAAAACCCCCGACGCCGCGTGGTGTCGGGGGTTTTGATTTCCAGACAACCCGAGATTTCGCGGCGCGCCAAACCCTACAACAAACCCAGCTGATAGGCCCGGGCGATGGCGCCAGGAGCCGAGTTCACGCTGAGCTTCTCGAAGATATTGCGGACGTGGTTATTGACGGTATCCGGGCTGATGTTCAGTAGCGCCGCGACCCGCTTCTGGGTCGCCCCGGTCGCGAGGTGAGCCAGCACCTGGGACTCGCGGGGGGTCAGGTGGATCACCGGATCGCCCTTGAAATGGTCGAGGATACGCGTGGCGATGGGCGCCGCGACGTGAAAAGCCCCCTGCGCCACCTGCCGGGTCAACGAAAGGATCTGGTCGATGGGCATATTTTTGACGATATACCCGACGGCGCCGGCGCGGATCGCGCTGAAGATACGGTCCGGCTCCTCGTACGCCGTCAGCATCAACACCTTGATCCCCGGAAACTGAGCCGTCAGCACCCGGGTGGCGGAAATCCCATCGATGCCCGGGAGCCCGATATCCATCAGCACCATGTCCGGCGGCACAAACTCGGGCTGCAGGGCGATATAGGTTTGCATGTCCTCGACGGTCTCGAACGCATGCGAGACGTGCAGGTCGATCTCCGCGTCGAGCACATCGACCAGTTCGATTCGGTACGTGGTTACATCTTCGACCACCCAGAGAGTGATGAACGTCGGCGCGGTATCGGGTGCTGACATGACGGCGATTTGAGCTGTGTTACGATTGTAGACAGATGAACATAACCGAATCTCACCCGAAAATCTATGGCACGTTCACGTCAGATGGAGCGTGATTCGGATCGTCGCGCCCTGCCCTTCGCTCGATTCGATCTCCAGATTGGCGCCGACGGCTCGCGCCCGGCGCGGGAGGGTGTGCAGGAGCTTGCCCGTGGCGCCGCGCCCGGCGGGGAAGCCGTTGCCGTTGTCGATCACTTCGATGCGGAGGGCGTCTTTTGACGCGACGATGCGGAGGCGGATGGTTGAGGCGCCGCTATGGCGGACGGCGTTGCGCAGCGCCTCCTTTGTCATCATATAGACATGCCGGCGGGGCTCCATCGCCAGCGACCGCTCCGTATCCAGGCCGTGGACTTCTATCTCAAGCAAATCCGGCGACACCAGCGTCTGGGCCGCCCGCTGGAGATGCGACACCAGGTGCCCCAACGTATCGTACTCTGGTTCGATGAGCCAGACATGATCGCTGAGGTCGCCCGTCATCTGGCGCGCCGAATCCATGTGGGCGTGGGCGCGCTGCCGTTCGGCTTCGGCGATGGACCCGTTGCGCAGCAATCGGTTGAGAAACATGGCCATGCCATCGAGCCGGCTGCCCATGTCGTCGTGCAGATCGTCGGCGATCTGTTGCCGCGTGGCGTTCAGGTGGTCACGTTCTCGTATGCGTGCCCATACGAAAGCGGCCGGCAGGGACAACAGCAGCACGATGCCCGCCAACTGGAACCAGACCGTCTGGTAAAATGCCGCCTGAATCTTGATCGACATCCGGGTTTCGGGGCCCAGGACACTGTCGTTGTTTGATCCGCGAACGCGAAAGGTGTAGGTTCCGGGAGACAGATTAGGGTAGCTGGCAAGCCGGCCGCCGAGGTCGGGCACCCAGCCGGCGTCGACGCCGTCCATCCGGTATTCGTAGCCGTTTTTCTCCGGCGCATCAAATGCGAGGGCCGCGTACGTGAAGGCGAGGAAGTTCTGGTCGTGACGGAGCCGCAGCATCCGTTTGTACGACGCCAGGGTATCCAATGCCATGGGCGTATTAAAGAGCAGCACGTCGCTCACGATCACCCGAGGCGGTACCAGGTTGTCTGAAAACAGGGCGGGGTCGAACGACACCACGTAGGAATCGACAGCAAAATGGAGCCGGCCGTCCGGCTCTCGGGTGCATCCATCGCCATAAAACTCCATGCCGGGCAGCCCATCCGCGAGGGAATAGTGCAGGAACGCCCTGCGCGGACGCCCCGATTCACCCACCGCGTCAGTATCCATGCGCGCCAGGCCGTTCCCCGTTCCCAGCCACAGCCGGCCGGCCGCGTCTCCCAGGATACACGCCACCGTGGCGTCGGGCAGCCCATCCTCGACGCTCCAGGTCGTAATGTGATCGTCCTCCGGGTCGACGCGCGAGAGGCCGCCCCCCATCGTGCCAACCCACAGGGCGCCGGCGTCGTCTTCGTACAACGAAACGACATTTCGGGATCGCAGACTATCGGCGCCCACCCGTTCGAACCGAAGGGTAGGCGGAAAAGCGTCGTCCTCGACGATCTGGATGCGGGCCAGTCCCCCGTCGATGGTGCCCACCCAGAGGCGTCCCCGGCTGTCCTCGAACACGGTCCATACCGAGTTGGACGGAATGCTGGTCGGATCGTCGGGGTCGTGGAGAAAATGCATCACCTGTTGTCCGAGCGGGTCCAGCAGGGCGAGACCGTCGTGGACGGTCGCCAGCCAGATCCGTCGTCGGCTGTCTTCAAAAACCTTGTAGATCAGGTTGTCGCGGAGACGCGGGATGGACGTCGGGCTGGCGTCGTAGATCCGCATCATCCCCGTGCGCGCATCGATTCGTACGACGCCGCGTGACGACGTGCCGGCCCAGACATGGCCCGATCGGTCGCGCATCACGGAGAGCACGTCCATCGAGGGCAACCCTTCCGCGCGCCCGACGGCCTGGCTCGGCCCTCGCCCTACACGGTGCAATCCGCCGCCAATGCTCGAGACCCAGAAACTCCCATCGTTTTCGAGCGCGACGGCGGTAGTGCGCGCGTTAAACGGCAGCGACACAAAGGGGCGGGTTGCCGGCAGCCGCGTCAGTCCATCCCACGTCCCGATCCACAACACGCCCGAGCGGTCGCGCATGAACGAGGAGACCCGGTGGCTCGGCGGGCTATCGGGCGCGGGGCCGGGAGTCAAGGTACGCAGGATGCGCCCTGTCGACTGCTCCAGCTGGACGAGCCCGGCGCCCCAGGTGCCGGCCCACACGCGTTCGTCCCCATCCACAAACAGATCGAGAACGTACCGCGTCGTTTCTTCGGGCGGCACAAACGGGGTGCGGATCACCGCGCGCGTCCGGGGGTGGAGGCGATAGACCATGCCCGTCCCGCCGGCCCAGATCAAGCCCGCCCCATCGACCGTGAGGCTCGATATCCAGGGCTCCGGGGTGTCGAGCGAGAACCGCGTGAGCGGACCGCCATCCGCCGGCGCGAGTGTCAGGCCCCCTCCCCCGCCAATCCATAACCCTTCCACCGTCTCGAGCACCGAGAGTGTCGTATCCGAAGAAGGGAGACCCGTTGGAACGAGCGCGTCGTGGCGGAGCGCGGTGAACGTTTCGAGAGCCGGATCGTACCGGTTCACGCCTCCTTCGAAGGTCGCGATCCAAACCGTGCCGGACGGAGCGGCCAGCACCTGCCGGATATGATCGTTGGTCAGGCTACCGGGGTCGTCGGGGTCGTGCAAGAACTGGCGCACGGCGCCGGTGCGTGGATCGAGTCGGTTAAGGCCGCGCTGCGTGCCGACCCAGATGTACCCCTGCGTGTCCTCGGCGATGCCGTGTGTGCTGATGATCGAGTTCGAAAGCGTGGTGGAGTCGCCGGGGATGCTGCGAAAAGCCGTAAAGGCAAACCCGTCGTAGCGATTCAGGCCGTCCGTGGTGCCGATCCAGACGAAGCCCAGTTGGTCTTGCAGGAGGCTGGTGACCGCGTACGAGGAGAGACCGTCGGCGGCTGAGAGGACTTGGCCGGTCTGGGCGTTGGCGCTGGAGAGCGCCAGGGCGAGTGCGACGCAGATCACGAGCCGGCGAGGGGTGGCCATCGTACCCGAAAACAGTTGGCGTGAGGTAGAGCCCCCTGCCGTGCACCAGAGGGAGCCGATGGGAAGGGGGCGTGCCGGGTTGAACCTACACCAACCGCTCAGGACATGCAAGGGGGTCTCACCCGGGCATGATCGGGAAGGCCGGAAACAGTTCGTCCCAGCGCAACCCTTGGGCCCGTTCGGTCACCTCGGGGATGGCATGGAGTTGAATGGGCAGTGCTTTTCCCTCTTCTCGGTTCGTATCCTGGCCGCCGGCATCGCGATAGTCCACGCCCCGGAGGGATGGTTCGTCGTGGGTGGCGGTCGGAATGGGGTCGAGCACAGCGTGGCCCTGATCGCCATCTTCCTCGCTGTCGCCTGGGCGGAGTGGAAAGGCCGCGACACCTGCTGTGGTCAAATGCGTGTATTAGACGACCCACTTGCCGTACCTTCAAACACGAAGGCTCCCCCTCGGCTCACGGCTATTTCCAACCCGGTTCAACACCTCCCAGGATCCTGTGCCTCATGAAGACCCAGTCTGCCGACACCCACCCAGAAGCCGAAAAAGTACTCATCGCCCTGCTCCGCGCTACGAGCCCTGCGAAAA
>JAWXAX010000065.1 GCA_034439735.1 Rhodothermales bacterium
CCTGCATCGCCGTCAGCCCCGCGCCGGCCACCACGATCAGCGCGATCCGCGCCCGGTAGTCGATCGGAAGGTGCGCCAGCAGGATCAGCGACAGCGACAAGCCGATCAGCCAGAGGGCGTTGATAGGCCCGAATATGAGGTAGATGGCCACGAGGGTGAGCCCGACGAAGAAGGGCTGGCGCACCGTCGCAGGCAACCAGGCATGCACCGAAAATCCAATAAAAATAAGACCGATGATGCGAATGAGGCCGCTCTGTTCCTCTATCTTGAACTGGTAGATAGCGAACAGGACGAGCGCCAGTTGAAGGGTCACCGCGACGAACCGACCCAAGGTGACGAGATTGATCTGAACGGGGAGGGCAGCGGTAGGCGTCGCGGGAGCAGCGGAGATACCGCCCATTTTATCGACAACCGCCTTGGTAAATTTCAGCATGTAATCGCAGGGTTTTCCTGTTTAGACACAATATTAACAGCCTCTGGATGAATCTTGGAGGCGCACACTACACCATCCTACACCTTTAGACACCACCCTCGACGCGTGCATGCGCGTCCGTGCTGGTCTTCAGTACGGCCATTCATGCCGCCGGCAACCGATTTCAGAAACCATGCACAATTAGCAAGGTTTTGAAACCAAAAAGAGACAAATTGACGAGAGAAGTTCATGCCAACACGCTCGATCCGGCCTGACGTTACCGCCATATCCACCCTCATCCAGGGCTGGCTCGCACCGCATCTGGATGAAAAAGCCGCCGCCTGGCTCGAGGCCAAACGGCACGATATCGCCGCCCGCGCGGCAGACTGGGTCTTTTTCTCGTCGTTCAGCGCCGTCCCACGTTATTTAGGCAAAGCGGAATTGCCGCTGCATAAAGCCGACCTGGACGCGGCCGGCCGCGCCCGCCCGGACTGGTCCCCGCTCGGCTGGAGCCTCGATCAGGCCGGCCGAACGCTCCTCCTGCTGGCAAATCCATCCGACGACGCGGCCGTCTATGGCGCGCGCATGGATGCGGTCTTCAACGCCGCCGACGTCGGCGAAAGCGTCACGCTTTACCAGGCCCTGCCGCTCCTCCCGCACCCCGAGCGCTTCCGCGCTCGCGGCGCCGAGGGCCTCCGTAGCAACATGGTCTCGGTCTTTAACGCCGTCTCGCTAGACAACCCGTTTCCCGCGGAGCAATTCGATGAGAACACCTGGAATCAGATGGTGCTCAAATGCTGCTTCGTCGGTAGCCCCCTCCACCGGATCGTCGGGCTTGAGGGCCGCGCCAACCCGACCCTCAGCCAGATGCTCGTGGACTACGCCCACGAGCGGTGGGCCGCGTCGCGCTCCCTCACCCCCGAACTCTGGCGCCCCGTCGCCCCCTTCGCCACGCCGGCGATGCTGGCCGACCTCGAGCGCGTCTTCAACGATCCGGACCCCGCCCTGCACGAAGCCGGCGCGCTCGCCCTGGCCTCCTGCCCCCTCAAACCCGGCCATGCCCTCCTTGCCACACGCCCAGACCTCAAAGCCCGCATCGACAGCGGCGCCCTCACATGGACCTCCCACGCCCGAGACCGCATGCCAGACTGGCGCCCCTAATCCCCCCGGTACAGACGCCATACATGGCGTCTCTAAGCCCTATATGGCGCCCCTAATCCCCCGGTACAGACGCCATACATGGCATCTCTAAGCCCTATATGGCGCCCCTAATCCCCCCGGTACAGACGCCATACATGGCATCTCTAAGCCCTATATGGCGCCCCTAATCCCCCCGGTACAGACGCCATACATGGCGTCTCTAAGCCATACATGATGTACCCCATACATGGCGTCTCTAAGCCCTACATGGCGTCTGTACCCCATACACGGCGTCTATGCCGACATCGAGACGCCAGGTATGGCGTCTCTACTTAACACCACACACGACCATGCCATCCGATACGCCCATGTACCTCGACCCCCACATCCACGCCGTCTCCCGCACGACCGACGACTACGAGGCCATGCGCGCCGCTGGCGTCGTGGCCATCATCGAGCCGGCCTTCTGGTTCGGACAACCCCGCACCACCGCGGCGTCCTTCCAGGACTACTTTAGCATGCTCGTCGGCTGGGAACGGTTTCGCGCCGCCCAGTTCGGCATCCGGCACTACTGCGCCATCGGGCTCAATTCCAAGGAGGCCAACAACGAACGCCTCGCGGACGAGGTCATGGAAATCCTCCCCCTCTACGCCTGCAAAGAGGGCGTGGTGGCCATCGGCGAGATCGGGTACGACGATATGTCCGACCTCGAAGACCGCTATTTCCGGAAACAGCTCGACCTGGCCCGCGAGCTCGACATGCTCGTCATGATCCACACCCCGCACCGCAACAAGAAGGTGGGCACCAGCCGCAGCATGGACCGCTGCGTTGAGCACGGACTCGATCCCTCCCGCGTCGTCATCGACCACAACAACGAAGAAACCGTCCGCGAGGTGCTGGACCGTGGCTTCTGGGCCGCCTTCACGCTCTATCCGCAGACCAAGATGGGCAACGAGCGGATGGTGGAGATCGTGAAAAAGTTCGGTACCGAGCGGATCTTTGTGGACAGCGCGGCCGACTGGGGCAAGAGCGATCCGCTCGCCGTCCCGAAAACCGCCAACCTTATGGGCCTGCGTGGCATCCCCGCCGGCGACATCCGAAAAGTCTGCTATCAAAACGCCCTCGACGCCTACGGCCAGAGCGGACAAATCAGGGAGTCCGACTGGCTCAACCCCCCGACCATCGACCAGCGCCAGCTCCACTACGGCAACAGCGTCCTCCGCGGCGGCCAGACCCCTACCGTCGAGGAAGTGGCCGCCCAGAAGGAAAACCTGATCATCCGGTAGATTAGCGATTCGTGATTCGCGATTAGCCCATAGCGATGGGGTGCACACTACACTACGCTAGACGAGATCCCAATCACTATTCGCTAATCGCTACTCGCTAATCCCATGCGTTCCTACCTCCAACTCGCCCGCCCGGCCAACATCGTCACCGCCTGGGCGGATGTGCTGGCCGGCTTTGCCGTGACGGGCGGCCTCGCGGCCGTCCACATCCAGGCCGAGACGCTGGGGTGGCTGCTCCTCTCCACGACAGGTCTCTACGCCGGCGGGGTGGCGTTTAACGATGTGTTCGACGCCAACCTCGACGCCGTCGAACGCCCCGAGCGCCCGATACCGGCAGGTCGGGTCACCCGGCAAAACGCGGCGATCTTCGCGGGATCCTTGCTGCTGGGCGGTATCGCCGCGGCTTTTGCGGCCTCGCCGGCCGCCGGCCTCCTGGCCCTCGCCATCGCCGCGGCAGCCCTGGTCTACGACGCCTACGGCAAACACCACGCGTTGCTGGGTCCGATCAACATGGGCCTCTGCCGGGGCGGCAATCTGTTGCTCGGGATGGGCGCTGCGCCACTGATGATCGTCCACCACTGGCCCCTGG
Source organism: Rhodothermales bacterium (assembly GCA_034439735.1). Classification (NCBI taxonomy): domain Bacteria; kingdom Pseudomonadati; phylum Rhodothermota; class Rhodothermia; order Rhodothermales; species Rhodothermales bacterium. Next base: position 3,428 of record JAWXAX010000065.1, read on the forward strand.
CGCTGCTGCCGATCGTCTACATCGCCGCCATCACGGCCATCAGCCGGGGCGAAGTGACCGGCGGCTCGAAGCGCGTCGGGTACCTGGCCGTCGGGCTCGTCGTCCTGGTCATCCTGGCCCTGGGGTACATCGGGTTCGACGCCGTGGCGGTCGAGCCCGTCAGTGGGCTTTTCCCGTTTATCTTTACTGGCCTCGTATTGCCGGCGTTTCTGCGCGCGGCGAAGCAGCCGACGGCAGAGACGATCCAGCGCGCCGTCCGCACCGGCATCATGGGCCTCATCGTGCTGAATGCCGCGATCGCCGCCTTGTATGCAGGCCCAACGGCCGGCCTCGCCATCCTGTCACTGTTGCCCGTATCCGTCCTTCTGGCGCGGTTGTTTGCGGTCACCTGATCGAACAAACCGGTCCACGATGAATTATAACACCCGGCACGCGGCCGATATTTTCTGCGCGCGCCATCCATCGGCCCCCTACCCCGGCCATTGTCCAGTATCCGCGTATCGCGTGCCCGGTTTCACGCTGTGAATGCCACCCACATTGAAACCTCATGCCTGCCACCTGGAACTACCCAACGCTGACCCGCCTGTGTACTAAATGGAACCGATCAGCCAGCAGTTCGCTGTCACGTACCGTTACGATATAGCCTTTACACGCGGTCTCCTCAACCCGGCCAACCCCCACCTCGCCGACGCCATCCGTCGCGGCGCCGAGGCCGGCCCTCGCCGGACCCTGATTGTCCTCGACGCCGGCG
>JAWXAX010000066.1 GCA_034439735.1 Rhodothermales bacterium
CCCGTGACCCCCGCATCCGCCTCGCCCCCGGGGACCCCGTCCCCGTGCTCCACCGCGCCGACGTCTACGTGCACCCCACCTACGAAGACGGATTTGCCTACGCTCCGGTCGAAGCCCTCGCCTGTGGAGTGCCCGTTATTGTAACGGAAGATACCGGCATGAAAGAGCGCGTCCGGGAAGGGGAGACGGGTTTCGTCGTCCCGACGGGCAGCTGGGAAGCGATCCTTGACAGACTGGAATACATCGCGAAACACCCCCTCACTTTTGATGTGGGCGCTACTGCCTCCGCATCCGCACCGGGTGATTAACAGATGGACCAACAGGCATTGCCACACGATCCGCCCTCCATACAACCCCCTGCTCAACCAGACCGCTCGGAGTTTCCGTTGCGCGCCTTTTTTGGCCACCACAAGTGCGCCTCGGGGTGGATCGATAACATCTTGATGGAGATCAGCTTCCATATGGGCATCCGGTTCGCGATGGCCCATATACCGGCTCACTTCGAACCCTACGGCTCGCTCGATGGGTTTGTCGAGGCCCGGAAGGTCGATTTCCTCGCTTACACCAATGCCGACAGCCGGCACCTCGCTGGCTGCACCTTCTACAAAGGCTTTCATGTCGTTCGCGACCCGCGCGACGTACTGGTCTCCGCCTATTTCTCCCACCTCCATAGCCACAGCACCCGGGGGTGGCAGGCCCTGGTGGATCATCGGGAGCGACTCCAGAATCTGCCAAAGCAGGAAGGCCTATTTTTGGAAATGGAGTTTAGCAAGACCAGCTTCGAGGAGTTTGACCGGTGGGACTACCAGCAGCCGAACGTGCTCGAGTTGAAGATGGAGGAGCTGTCGGCCACGCCGCTCGATGGGTTTCTGCGCATCGCACGTTTCCTGGAGATTCTGGATGAAGAGCGCCATAGCGCGCTCGGCGAACTGGGGACGTTGCTGAGCACGCGGCTGAATCGGCTGAACCACAAAGGCCGGCGATTCATGCCGGGGCAACTGCCGCTTTTTCCCGTGCCCCGCATTCGCCGGCACACGATCCCGCCCGATCTGATCCATCGGATCCTGGATAAAAAGTCCTTCCAACGCATGTCCGGCGGACGACGCAAAGGCGAAGAGGATGTAAAAAACCACTTCCGCAAAGGCGTCCCGGGTGATTGGCGGAACCACTTCACCCCGGAATTGCGCGCCGCGTTTAAGGCGCGGTACAACCATCTGGTAATCAAGCTGGGGTACGAAACCAGCGAGGATTGGCAGTGATGGGCCGCCGCGTCATCGGTCACTACGCACCCAACCTGTGGGCCAGCGGAGGCATCGCGACCTACGTCCGCCGCATGGGGGAGGCACAGGCCGCAGCGGGGCACGAGATCGTCTATTTCTCCGCATCCCCGGCCCACCGGGGTGAACGCCATACGGTGATCGTCGCCACCGAGGCCGACCTGTACCAACAGGCCGCCGGCCTCCGGCTCGATCTCCTGCACCTGCACAAGCCCGTGGCCAACCCCGACGCATCGCCCGTGCCGCTGGTGCGGACGATGCATGGCAACCAGGGCTCGTGCCCGACCGGTTCGCGCTACCTGGTCCGCTCCGGCACACCGTGCAATCGGATCTACTCGCCGGCCGGCTGCTTCGCGAGCCACCTCACCGAGCGCTGCGGCAGCCTGCGGCCTGACAAGCTGAAACGCCATTTTGGCGGCATTAAAAACGAATTACGCGCCGGCGCGCGGATGCACACCTTTACCGTGAGCGGTTATCTGCGTGATCGGATGCTCGCCACGGGCTTCGCTCCCGAACGCGTCCACACCCTGCTGTCTCCGGCGCCGGAAGTGGCCGCGCCCTACACGCCGCCGCCGGCCGAGGGCGTGCCCCGGTTCGTCTTCCTGGGCCGGCTCGTGAACCAGAAGGGGGTGGAATGGCTACTGCGCGCGTTCGCGCGGGTAAAAGGCCAGGCCCACCTGGATATCGGGGGCGAAGGACCGCTTCAAGGGAAGCTCGAGGCGTTTTGCCGGAAGCACGGGCTGGTCGACCGCGTTACGTTTCATGGCTGGGTGAAAGGCGATGCCGTGCCGGCCCTCATCCAGGGCGCGCGGGCGGTGGTGTTTCCCTCCGTCTGGCAGGAGCCGGCCGGGCTGGTGACCCTAGAGGCTGCTGCCTACGGACGCGCGGTCATCGCTAGCGACGTCGGCGGCATCCCCGAATACGCGCTCGACGCGTTCGCCCGGCGGGTGCCTCCGAACGACGTGGACGCCCTCGCCGGCGCCATCGACGGATTGATCGCCTCGTACGACGAGGCCGAAACGATGGGACGGGAAGGCTACCGCCTGGCCCGTACACAATTTTCAATGAGTCAATTTATCGAACGGTTGGATGGGCTCTACACCATGGCGCCATTGTAGAGACACGACACATCGTGTCTCCCTTTTTCGTCCACAAACGTCGGTTTTTTTGAACCGTCCGTTAACGTTCGTTTTTGAACCGTCCGTAAACGTTCGTTTTTGAACCGTCCGTAAACGTTCGTTTTTTGAACCGTATAGACACGATACATCGTGTCTCCGCTAACACATTCACAGATTCCGGGACATGAGTCAGGCAACGCTTCATCCCACTTTTTCGACCACCCAGGGCGCCATTCCCGCGAGCGCCCCCGTTTCGGATGTCGAGACCAGCATCGTCCTGGGAGCGCCCCGTTCGGGCACGACGTATCTGATGCGGTTGTTGACGACGCTGCCCGAGACCGAGTGCCTCATCGGCACCCTCGTGTCCACGTCGATCCCTCAGCTGGTGCACCACCCCGAGATGACGCCGGCCGTGTACGACGGGCTCGCCGTCGCCTTCGAGCGCTCGATCGACGCATACGTGCATTCCGGTCGCGTCCACTCCCGCGCCGCCGCGCTCCAGAAGTGGGCCAACGCCCGCTCGGGCTTCGGGGGGCTGGTGCGTGCGCTCCGGGGGATCCGGACGGTGAAGCGGATGATCTACAAAGAGCCCTTCCTGAGCTTCGCGCCGGCGTTTGTCGATCGCGCCTTCCCGAACGCGCCGCTGATCCACATCTACCGCGACGGGCGGGATGTCGCGCAGTCGCTCGTCAAAACCTACAAGGTGCTGACCGACGAGAGCCTTACCAGCCTTCAGGCCTCCGAAATGCGATTCGGCCGGCCGTTCGACCACCGGTTCGTGCCGTGGTGGGTCGAGGAAGGGCGCGAGGATGAGTTTATCGCCAGCACCCCGTACGTCCGATCGATCTGGATGTGGAAGTACATGGTGCGCCTGTGCCACACGTATTACGACCAGCCGGCGCTCACACAAAGCGGCCGGATCATGCTGCTCGGCTACGAGGATCTCATGCGCGACCCGAAGAAATTCGGCGCCGCCATCCTGGACCACCTCGGCGAAAAACCGAATAAGAGCTACATGAAGATGTTGGCCGAGGCCCATCCGCGGTCCATCGGCAACTACAAACGCGTCAACGCCGAGGACATTCGCGACGCCGAACGCGTCGCCGGCGAAGAGCTGGCGCTGTACGGGTACCGGTAACCTCCCCATGAACATCCACCTCTTATATCCCGTTTTGCCGCCCGTGGTGGATGGAATAGGCGACTATACCCGTTGCCTGGCGATGGCGCTTGCGGATCAGGGGCCGGTGACGATCTGGTCGAACCAGCATGCTTACGCGCCCATCGAGCGGGTATCCGTGCGATCCGCGTGTGAGATCGATCGGCCGCGCCGGATGGGGCCGCTGGCCGAGGCGGTAGTGGGGCAGGCGCCGGACTGGCTGGTGGTGCAGTATAACCCGTTCAGCTACGGAAAGTGGGGGTTTAATCCGGCGCTGCCGGCGGCAATTCGGAGCATCCGCAAGGCCGGCGTGCGCATGGCGTTGATGGTGCACGAGCCCTACGTGCCGTTTACCGACTGGCGCTCGGTGGTGATGGGCAGCTGGCACCGCTGGCAGCTGCGCGCCTTGATTGCTTCGTCGGACGTCGTGTTTTTCTCCATCGCCCCGTGGGCCGATACGTTTCGACGAAAACTCCCGCGGAAACGCGTCGAACACCTGCCCGTGGGGTCGAACATCCCCAACATCCACGCGCCGAGGGATCTCGCACGGCAGGCGTTGGGGATCGAGGACGATGTGCTGGTGGTCGGCGTATTCGGCAGCGCACACCCGTCCCGGCGGATCGGCTACGTGAAACACGCGATCGATGCGATTCGAGTCCGCCACCCGAAGATCCGTGTCATGAGCATCGGGACGGCCGGCCAGGTGCTTCGCCAGCAACTGGATGCGTCCGTTGTGTTGACGGACACAGGCGTGTTGCCGGCGGCGGCGGTGTCGGCCCATTTTTCGGCGATGGACCTCTACCTCACCCCGTTCAGGCGGGGCGTATCGACGCGGCGAGGCTCGTTTATGGTCGGCCTCCAGCACGGCATCGCGACCCTGAGCACCTCCGGCGAGCACACGGACGCCATACTGAGTGACCATGCCGGCGCAGCGTTTATGCTTTCCGAAGACGGCGATGTGGAGGCCTTCGCCCGCCAGGCCGTCGTCCTGGCGAACGACACCGCTTTCCGCAATCGGGTCGCGCTGGAGGGACAAGCCTTCTTTGAGCGCCGGCTGTCGTGGCCTCAAATCGCCACGCAGCTCGTGCAGGTATTACGCGAGACGGACGCCCGCCCGAAATCCCCCCGAATCTTAACCGAAAGCGCCCTGTGAGCATCCGCATCATCCGCCAAATCGACATTCCGGCAGCGGCCTATCAGACCCGTTCGAGTACGATGGGGCTGGGGCTGCTCCTGTTGTATCTGGCCATCTTCGGCTTTCTCCTCTGGGGGCAACATGCCGACCTGCTCAATTATTACTTCCCGGTCGCCTCGCTGCTCATCGCGTTCTGGTTTTACTGGGAGATGCCGGCGTTTTATCTGGGTTTTGTATGGTGGATCTGGTTTCTGACCCCCTTCGTCCGGCGGATCATCGACTACCAGATGGGCGCGTATTCGATGGATCCGCTCTCGATGCTCACGCCGTTCGCGGTGGTGATGTTGACGGTCTTCACGTTTTTCCGCTTCGGCCGGCGGCTCCTCAACCGGGTCTATAAGCCCTTTCTGTTTGTCCTGATCAGCATCGCTTATGGCCTGGGGATCGGTCTGGCCCAGGGCGTGTCGCCCGTGAGTGCGTCCCTCCAGCTGCTCGAATGGCTGTCGCCCGTGTTGTTAGGCTTCCACGTGGCGATCATGTGGCACGAGTACCCGGCCCAACAACGCGCGCTGCAGTCGACCTTCACGTGGGGCGTGGTGATCATGGGGTTTTATGGCATCTTCCAGTACTTTTTTGCGCCCGGATGGGATACGATGTGGATGGAAGGGTCGCGCATGACGTCCATCGGGCATCCGGAACCGATGGAGATCCGCGTGTTCGGCACGCTGAACGCGCCCGGCCCTTACGCGATGATAATGATGGCCGGCCTCATCTTGCTCTTCAACGGCTCGTCGCTTTTTTCGCGGCTGGCTGCCGGCCCAGGTTACGCCGGCTACCTGCTCGCCATGGTGCGCGGCTCGTGGGTGGGCTGGATACTGTCGATCATGTACCTCGTGTACCGCCTCCAGGGCGTGCTCAAGGTGCGCCTCATGTATATCCTCGGCATCGGTATCGTGCTCATGCTCCCGCTGATGATGTTCGGCCCCGTCTCAGACAAGCTCAACGAGCGCGTGGATTCGATGACCTCGCTCGAACAGGACGGCAGCTTTCAGGCCCGGAGCGACCTCTACGGCCAGGCCTCCACCCTTATCCTCGGCAACCCGCTGGGCAACGGCCTGGGCAAATTCACCTTCGATAGCGGTATCATCACCATCTTCTTTGTCCTCGGATGGCCCGGCATCGCGCTGTACATCGGCGGCCTGCTGATGTTGCTCGTTCATGCCATGCGATGCACCGCGGCGAATACGGACCAGTTCACGGTGATCATCACGTCCATCATTGTATCCTACTTCATCCTGATGGGCGCCTCGAATCAGCTCACCGGGGTGAAAGGCTGCATCGTATGGGGATTCCTGGGGATGACGGTCGCCTCGCGCTTGCATTACGGCAACCGGCTGGCGCAGACCAGATAATGGAAATAGATGATACCATGTAGCCGACCGTAGGGACACGATACATCGTGTCCGTGGACAGGTATAGTGTGCCGCCAAACAAGTATCTAGCGTGAAGATCGCCCTATTCCATACCACGTTGCCCGAACCCGGCCGCAAGCCGGGCGGGGTGGAGGTCGCCGTCCACAGGCTGGCCGACGAGCTGGCGAAAAATACGGCCGACGAGGTAACCGTATTCAGCCTCTCGCCGGCGCCGGCCGGCTTCCGCTACCACCACGTGCGCCTCTTCGAGGGCCTGCCCGCCTTCCGCGACAATCCACTGCTCCGCCTCTTTGGTCTGCCGTTATTGCTCAATGGGGCGGGGTTGCGGGGGTTCGACGTACTTCATCTGCATGGGGACGACTGGTTCTTGTTCGCCCGGAGCGGGGCCTCGGTCCGCACGCTCCACGGCTCGGCGCTGTTCGAGGCGCGCTCCGCGACATCGCTCAAACGCCGGCTGGCCCAGCTCGCCGTCTACCCCCTCGAACACCTGGCCGCTCGCCTGGCGACGGTCACGCTGGCCGTCGGTCCGAAGACGGCCGAGGTATATGGCCTGACGCAAATGGCGAATAATGGCGTCAACCTCGAGCTCTTCCATCCGGGTGAGAAGGCCGCCGCGCCGACGATACTGTACATCGGGACCTGGGAGGGCCGTAAACGCGGCCGATTTATGTTCGAGACGTTTGTCGAACACATTCTGCCGGCCCGGCCGGACGCCGAGTTGATCATGGTGGCAGACCATGCGCCGGCGCACGAGCGCGTGCGCAACGTCCGCTTTCCGGACGACGCCACGCTCGCGGCGCTCTACCGGCAGGCGTGGGTGTTCGCGTACCCGAGTGTCTATGAAGGGTTTGGCATCCCCTACATCGAGGCCATGGCCAGCGGGACCCCGGTCGTCTGTTCGACGAACGATGGCGCCGAGTATGTGCTCGAGAACGGGCGGTATGGGGCGATCACGCCGGACGACGCGTTCGGCGACGCGATCGTTGGGCTGCTGAACGAGACGGCGCGGCGCGAGGCGATGGCGAAAGCCGGCCTGGCGCGGGCGGCCGTCTTTTCGTGGCACGCCGTCGCGCGCCAGCATCGTCAGGTATACGAAGACGCCATCCGCCTCCGGCGGAATGGGCATCGCACGAACGGATCCGTATGAACCCACAGTCACATAACAAACAGGCCAGGATCAACCAGCCCAGGATCAACCTGCCCAGGATCAACCTGATTTATATCGCCAGCATCGGCCGGAGCGGCTCGACGCTGCTCGAATCGATGCTCGGCGCCCATACGCGGATCCAGACGATGGGCGAATTGCACATCTGGCCGCATGAAATCGAGCAGGGCGGCGTCCGCCCGTGCAGCTGCGGCGAGTTCGTCGAGCAGTGCCCGTTCTGGTCCGAGATGCGCCGGCGGGTAGACCCGCTTGCCCAGCCTGAGCCCCGGCTCCATTTCTTCCGGGAGAAACACAACGGCGGCCGGACGCTCCGCCTTCCCAAACTGGCGGCGTTTAAACGGGGCTTCACGCCCACAGGCGAAAGCAAGCGTCAGATCGACACCTACGGACGAAACAACGCCGACATCTTCACCACGTTTGTGGCGCTGATGAAGGAGCAGCTCGGGGAGACGCCGGACTGGATCGTCGACGCCTCGAAGGACCCGTATCGCCTCGCCTGGCTGCATCACTCCGGCCTCTTCAACCTCAAGGTGATCCACCTCGTCAAGGACCCACGCGCGTTCATCTATTCGGTGACCAAGCACCTGTCCGATGCCGACGCCGGCTTTAACCTACACAAACGGCTGTATTATACCGGTCGGCAGTCCGGTGCCTGGATCACGCAGAATGCCCTGTTTTCGCGTCTCGCGGCCAGCTTCTTCGACGCCGGCACCTACCAGCTCATCAACTACGAGACGCTCGCGACCGACCCCGAAGGCACGTTCCAGGCCGTGTGCGACTTCCTCGGCACGCCCTACGAGGCCGACGCCGTCCACAACTTCCGCGAAGGCAGCGTCCACACCATCGCCGGCAACCCGATGCGCTACGAAAACCGCGGCATCTCGCTCGACGAAAAGTGGAAAACGAGGCTGCCGGCTTCAAGCCGAACGCTGGCGTCGCTGCTTACTGCCTCGACGAAAGCGCGGTATGGGTACAGGTGATCGCCCGGTCGCTTTTATTAAGACAATGCCGATAAAGACAACGAAAAAAATCAATGTCATCTCGACCCGAATCCCCGCGGAGCGGGGATGGAGCGGAAAGACCTCCTGAAGAACAGCTATGCCCCGGTTTAGGAGGTCTCTCCGCTGCGGCCCGATGAATCGGGCCTACGGTCGAGATGACAATCGGGCACTCGCCAATCGCTAATCGCTAATCGCTAATCGCTAATCGCCAATCGCTAATCGCTAATCCATCCATGCATCCCACCCTCCATCCTTCACCCCCGGCCACCGCGCTTCGCACCCTGCGTGCGTTGCAGATCGGCGTGGGGTGGCTGCCGGATGAGAAGGGCGCCGGTCTGGATCGGGTATTTTACGCCCTCTCGCAGCATCTGCCCGACGCCGGCGTAGCCGTGCGCGGGCTGGTGGTTGGACGGCCGGATGTCCGGGATCGGACGGGCGGGGTCGTGCGGTCGTTTGCGCAGCCGACCGATTCATTGCCGGCCCGGCTGCGGGCCGTCCGCGCGGAGGTGAAAGCGGCACTGGCTGCCGAAACGTTTGATCTGGTGGCGGCGCACTTCGCCCTGTTTGCCTTTCCGGCCCTTGGCGCGTTGAAACGGACGCCGATGGTGGTCCATTTTCACGGTCCCTGGGCCGCCGAGTCGCAGGCCGAGGGCGCCTCGGGTCTGTCCATCAAGGCCAAATGGCTGCTGGAGCGCCGGGTATATCGCCGCGCCGAGCGGCTCGTCGTTTTGTCCGAGGCATTTAAACAGGTGCTCGTGGAATCGTACGGCATCGAACCGGACCGCATCCGTATCGTGCGGGGCGGGGTGCATCTGGAAAGGTTTACGGTAGACGTCTCCCGCGCCGACGCGCGCCGGCGCTTGGGCTGGCCGGTCGACCGCCCGACGCTGCTGGTCGTCCGCCGGCTGGCGCGGCGCATGGGCCTCGAAAACCTGATCGACGCGATGGACCGTGTCCGCCGGGCCCATCCGGACGCCCTGTTGATGATTGCCGGCAGCGGCCCTATCCGCGAGGAGCTGGAAGCCCGCATCGCCGAACACAACCTGTCCGAACACGTCCGCCTTCTCGGCTTTGTCCCCGAGGACGACCTGCCGGCCTCGTACGCCGCGGCCGATTTCTCCATCGTGCCCACCGTGGCGCTCGAGGGCTTCGGGCTGATCACGGTGGAATCCATGGCGACCGGCACCCCCGTGCTCGTGACCAACATCGGCGGGCTGCCGGAAGTCGTGCGCGACCTCTCGGCGGACCTCATCATGCCCGACGCCGGCGTAGACACCCTCGCGGCGTATATCGGCGACGTGTTGGCCGGCCGGCTCGTGTTGCCGTCGGCCGCGGCGTGCCGGCGATTTGTCGAAGAGCGCTACACGTGGTCGGCCATCGCGCGGCAAACCCGCGACGTATACGAAGAGGTGCTGCGGTGAAGCCTCGCATCTTGTTTGTCGACCACGCCGGCGTCCTCGGTGGCGCTGAATTGTACCTGCTCGATGTAGCGACCCGGCTTAAGGACCGCGCGCACGTCGTCGTGTTCGAACCTGGGCCGTTTGTCGACCGCCTGCGCGAGGCCGGCGTATCGGTCGATGTCCTGGCCGCGCCTTCGGCGCTGCTGGGGGTCGAGCGAGAGGGTGATGCACGGGGGGATCTGAAGGCCATCCCGGCCGTGCTGGGAATGATGAACCGCGTCCGGCGGCTGGCCCGCTCGTACGATGTCATCTTCGCCAACTCGCAAAAGGGGATGATCGTGGCCGCGCTTGCCGGCTTCCTGGCGCGCCGGCCGGTGATCTGGAACCTCCATGACATCCTTACGGCGGACCATTTCAGTGGCGCGCACCGCGCGCTGGCCGTCCAGATGGCCAACCGGCTCATCCGCCGGGTGATCGTAAATTCCGAAGCCACCCGCGTCTCGTTCACCGCCAGCGGTGGACGAACGCCCACCGCGACCGTCTTCAACGGCCACGACCCGGCGGTTTTCGACCGCGTCCCCGAGGCCGACATCGCCGCGCAGCGAATGGCGCTCGGGGCGGACCGGTATCGGCTGGTGGGTGTCTTCAGTCGGCTCGCGCCCTGGAAAGGGCAACACGTGTTGCTTCACGCCCTGCCCGCGCTGCCCGACGTACGGGCCGTGCTGGTGGGCGGCGCTTTGTTTCAGGACGACCGGGACTATGAGGCGCAACTCCGCCAGGAGGCGGAGGCGCTGGGCGTGGCGGACCGCGTAATGTTTCTGGGCTTCCGGTCGGACGTGCCGCTGCTCATGCGCAGCATGGACATCGTCGCGCACACCTCGGTCTCTCCCGAGCCGTTCGGACGGGTGATCGTGGAGGGGATGCTGGCCGGCAAGCCCGTCATCGCCGCCGGCGCCGGCGGGGCCCTCGAAATCATCGACGATCCGTCCGTCGGCCTGTGCACGCCTCCGGGCGACACCACGGCGCTCGAACGGGCGATCCGCGGCGTGCTCGACGATCCCGCGCGGGCCGAGCGCATGGCGCGTGCCGGCCGGGCGTCCGCCGAGGATCGATTTACCATCGACCGCACCGTTCAAGATATCAACGATCAGATTACCCACGTGCTTGGTGATTCCTATGGCGCTACAACGCATAAAACAGCCGCTCCTCCGATTCAAGTTTGAGGTGCGATCGCTGCTCGCCCGCGAACCGGGTCTGCGGGTGTTCTACCAGCCATTTATCTGGTGGGCGCAGCGGAAGGCCGTGGGGCACATTGACCCCGCGGAGTGCACCGTTGCGGCCGATACACAGTTTGTGATCGATGGCTTCCAGGGCTCGGGCAACAGCTTCGCCACGGTGGCCTTCAAACGAAGCCAGGAGCGGCCGTTGCGGCTGGCGCATCACCTGCACTCGCCGGCCCAGATCATCCAGGCCGCCCGCGCCGGCAAACCCGTGCTCGTCACCATCCGCGAGCCCCGCGGCGCGGCCATATCCCTCGTCACGCGGTGGCCTTACGTCTCCCTGCGCCAGGCCGTGCGGGGGTACATCCACTTTTATGAGAAAGTCCTACCCGTCGCCGCGGCGTGCGTGATCAGTCCGTTTGAACTGACCACCAACCACCTCGATCAGGTCTTCGGGGCCGTGAACGCCCGTTATGGCACCGATTTCGGGATCTTCCACCACACCGAGGCCAACATGAACGCCCTGCGGGATCCGGAGAAGCTGGACTCCGCCGGCGAGCGCAAACGCAAGGAGATGAAGGCCGCGATGCAGGCCGAACTCAAGAAGTCCGACTACGCGGCGCTGCTCCAGCGCGCCGAAGACGTGTACCGGAAGATGTCGGCCCACGGCCTCGCCCTGCGCGAGTCGCACCCGGTGGACCAGAAGGCGGGTGCCTGAACGGATGCGCAACAGCTATTACGTCTGCCTCGGGCAGGGCAAGCCTCCTGTCGTGTGGGATCCATTCGACCGCAGCCGGCAGATCAACCTGCACACCGACTACTTCGGCCGGGCGATGATCGCCCTCGAGCAGGAGCTTGTGGAAGGGACGTACCAGGTTTATCTGACGTGGGATCTGGATGAGCTGCCGGCCTACGGAGACCGCGTCGTCGCGGTGGTGTTGGGGGATGAGTGGTGCCGCGTGCCAGCCTACGCAAACCGGGTCCGCCAGGTGTTTAAGTGTTACGGCTTCGGGCCGGAGCTGGGATATAATTTCTTCAGCCGGCCCACCTATCAGCGCGTCCTGACCCTGTTTCAATTTGTCCAGGCGTGGATCCCGTACCTGCCGGGGCGCCTCCGGTCGATGTCTGGATCGGGGGGGCGCCCACTGGCCGAGCGCATCCTGCCCATCCCACTCGGGTACGCGAACCAGATCGAACTGCCCATCAAACCGCTGTCCGAGCGCCAGTTCGACCTCTCGTTTGCCGGCAGTGTCGTGCACAAGCCATACCCCGTCTGGTCGCCGAAGCGGTGGTTTCAAACGCCCAAAAGCAACGCCAGGCGGGCCATGCTCGGCGCCCTGCGGCGCCTGGTGACCGCGCGTCCCGAGTGGGCGATCGATCTTAAGATCACCGAAAGTTACAAGGCCATTCGCTCCGCCGATCCAAACGAGTATTCGACGCGGATGATGGATACGCGCATCTGCCTCGCCCCCCGCGGCACCTCCATCGAGACCTTTCGGTTTTTTGAGGGGATGCGATACGGGTGCATCGTGCTCACCGAGCGACAGCCGTCGCGTTGGTTCTACGACGGGTCGCCGGCCGTGATCGTGGACGACTGGAGCCGGCTCGAAGACGTGCTTGAGGGGCTTTTGGGGGATCCCGCTCGAATGGCGTCTCTCCACGAAGCATCGCTCCGGTGGTGGCGCGACGTCTGTTCGCCTGAGGCCCTGGGGCACTACATGGCGACGCGCTTGCAGGGCTTGGCCTCACCCGCGAAGTAGCCCGATCACCCTATGCGGATGCGCCATCCCACCCCGGCCGCCACGGCCCTGTCGGCGTATCCTGGTATCGTCTACGCGAACCGCGTCTGGAAAGAGAATCTTCAATCCCAGCGCTCCATAAAGGCGCCCCCGTGAAGGCCATGTGGAGACGTTTCGTTTTTACCCGTGCATGCACAGTTTCGTGACACTCTCGGGGCAGAAATGGAATCGTTTGTTTCTCGCTTCGTAAACGCTTTTCGCTATTATAATCGTCAGATCTCACGTCAATCCCCCCGGCGTGAGAACGGGCTTCATCTTTGCGTATTGACCCCGGTGAAAACCAGCTGGCGCGCCGCACCTCTCGTTCCGCCACCGAGGGCCGCGTCCATCTCCTTCCCCAGAGGAAATCTCGGGTTGTGCGTTTTTAGCTCCTGGTCGATACGGGTCCTGATACCCTCGACGCGCGCCGCCCCTCGCCGGCCCTTCGCATACTCCGATTACGGAATGATTCCAGGTGCCGACTGCTTCCGGCGCTACCCGCGCCTACTCCCTGGGTCGTATTTGACCTCTGGGCCGTCGGCGTTTTTCTCGGGGTGGGAGGACAGCACTATACCCAGTAAAAGCAGGTCAGGGGACCTGTTCTAGATATGGCGCTTCCGTTGGAATGCGCTCCACCGTCTACACGACTGCCGAAGTATCCATGCAAGCAACACGTACTCCGATCCGCTCTTCCGTTCGCAAAGGAGGCCTTCTGCTGAGTCTGATCCTTTTCAGCCTGCCGCTGGCTGGCGCGTTCCACGATGCTCCTGTTACGCCAGGGCGTCTCGCGGCTGCGGTGCGCATGGCGCCGGTAGCCGTCGATGATACGTATGATGTGGTCGAGGGGACGACGTTCGTATCCGCCGCGCCGGGTGTGCTTGGAAACGACACAGGCGCCACTACGGCCTCCCTTGTGACTGGTCCTGCCCATGGAACGCTTCAACTGAATACCGACGGCTCGTTCACCTACACGCACAACGGTCTGAACACGACCCCGGATTCGTTTACGTACCAGGCGTCCGACGGCGTAAATACAGATGTGGCCACGGTGTCGCTCAGTATCACGAGCATTAACTTCGGGGTGTCTGCGCTTACCAACCATGCGGCGAATAAACCTACGGCGATCCAGTTCGGGCCGGACAGTCTGCTATACGTGCAGCAGAAAGTGGGGCAGACCCGCATCATGAAGGTGGTGCGAGACGCCGCGAATACCTATCGAGCGGAGAGCCAGGTGGTCGTCACGTTGGTCCGAAACGTCCCCAACTACAACGACGACGGCACGTCCCGTCCTACTGATACGAACCGCCAGGCTGCCGGCATGGTCGTGACGGGCACAGCCTCGAACCCGATTGTCTACGTCTCCTCCAGCGATCCGCTGGTGGGGGGCAACGGCGGCGCGGACGACACGAATCTCGATACAAACTCGGGCGTGATCTCCAAACTTTCCTGGATCGGCTCCAGCCGGACGGACCCTGCCGGCTTCTGGGAACGGGTGGATATCGTGCGCGGCCTGCCCCGCTCGGAAGAGAATCATGCGGTTTTTGGCCTCGCCCTGAGCCTCACGGGGGATACCCTCTACGCGGCCGTCGGGGGGTTTACAAATGCCGGCGCGCCGTCGAATAACTTCGCATTTATCACCGAGTACGCGTATGCAGGCACGATTGTCGGGATCAACCTGCCGGTCATCAACGCCATGCCTACCCTTACCGACGCTCGCGGCGCGAAGTACAAATACAACATGCCCACGCTGGACGACCCGACGCGCGCCAACGTGAACGGCATTTCCGACCCGAACGCACCCGGTTATAACGGCATCGACGTCGGCGATCCCTGGGGGGGCAACGACGGTCTGAACCAGGCCAAGATCGTCCTCGGTCAGCCCGTCTTCTTGCACGCGACCGGTTTCCGCAACCCGTATGACCTCGTCGTGACCCGCACCCCGGGCCGCGCCGGCCGGATGTATGCCATCGACAACGGCGCCAACGGCGGCTGGGGCGGGCACCCGGTGGGCGAAGGCATGGCCGGCGTGTGTACGAACCAGTACGATCCGCTTGAGCCGGGTTCGAGTTCGGCCGGCCCGAACGACCCGCAAGTCAACAACAAAGACAACCTCGATTTCGTCCGCGAACTCGTCCCGGGCCAGCGGTTCTACGGCGGCCACCCGGCCCCGATCCGCGGCAACCCGGCCGGCGCCGGTCTGTACACGGGTGACTACAACGCGGACCCGCTCCTGAACACGGGCGTCTGGCGCGACGGCAGCGACCCGCTTCATCCGTTGCCAGCCGACTGGCCGCCCGTCCCGGTCGGGATGGCCAACCCGGTCGAATGCGACTTCCGCAACCCGGGTGAAACCGACGGCTCACTCGCAACCTTCTTCGTCTCCACCAACGGCCTCACCGAATACACAGCCTCGAACTACAACAATAAGTTCAAGGGAGACCTCTTCGCCGCCGGCTACAATAACAATACGATCTATTATATCGACCTGAACGAGGCCGGCGACCAGGTCATGAACAAACACCTCGCCGGCAACGGCACCAAGGCGTTTTTCACGAACTTCGGCGATATCCCGCTCGACGTCATCGCCCAGGGCGACACCGATCCGTTCCCCGGCACCATCTGGGCGGCCGACTTCGCCAGCTACGACATCTGGGTGTTTGAGCCGGGCGATTACGGCGGCGCCGCCG
>JAWXAX010000067.1 GCA_034439735.1 Rhodothermales bacterium
ATTCGCGCCTCCAGGAGCTCGCCGAAGCCTCCGTCGAGGAACAGATGGTGGGGTTGCAGGCCGTAGTGGATTTTGAGTGGAGCCGCCGGCGCGCCGGCGCGGGACCGTTCAGCATGTCGACCGATGACTACCTGAAGCAGAAAGACTTCGTCCCGTTCAGCAACTTCTGGCGCGCCTTTCCGGATACGCTCCAGAGTTTCGTGCGGGAGTCGGAGTCCTACCGCGACCTCGTCCGCCAGGGCCTCTCCGAAACCGCCGCATTCGACTCGCTCTTCGGGAACGAGGAGTACATGGCGGCCCTCAAGCAGGACAAGTCGCGCCTCGAGGCCGGCATGGTCTCGATCGACCCCCGCAACGGCTACGTCAAAGCCTGGGTGGGCGGCCGCAACCTCGCGGACGACTGGTACGACCACGTGGCCAAGGCCCGCCGGCAGCCGGGTTCGACCTTTAAACCCTTCGTCTACATCGCCGCCATCGACAACGGCTACTCGCCGCAGCATACGTTTAAAGACACGCTGTTCTACTGGTCGGATGGCTTCGGCAACGAATGGAGCCCGACCAACTCGGACGGCGGCTACTCCAACCGATGGATGACGCTCCGCGAGGGGCTCAAGTACTCGCTGAATACGATCACGGGGCAACTCGTCCTCCAGGTGGGCGCCCCGACCGTGGCCGATTACGCCCGCTGGATGGGTATCAAGAGCCCGCTCAACGAAGTGCCCTCCCTGGCCCTGGGCACCAGCAACGTCACCCTCCTCGAGTTGACGACCGCCTACAGCACCCTGGCGAACGGCGGCCTCTACTACGAACCCACCGTCGTCACGCGCATCGAAGACCAGCTCGGCAACGTCCTGTACGAGGCGCGCCCGCAGCCCAACGAGGCGTTGAGCGACCAGACGGCCTACAAGGTGATCGATATGATGCGCGAGGTCGTCCAAACCGGCGGCACGGGCGCGCGTATCCGGTTCCAGTACCAGTTGTACGACTACGACTTCGCCGGCAAAACAGGCACCACGCAGAATAGCGCCGATGGCTGGTTCATGCTCATGCACCCCGAGCTGGTCACCGGCGCCTGGGTCGGCTGGAACGACCAGCGGGTCACCTTTCGGACCAACTGGTGGGGCCAGGGCGCCCATAATGCGCTGTTCCTGGTGGGCAGCTACACCAAACGAGTCGCGGAAGACGGCCGCCTGAGCAAGGAAAAATTCCCGCTGCCGCTCGATTACGGCAGTGGCTCGTCAGGTGATTCCCAACCCCCCCAGCGTGATGATCGACGCGTCATCTGGTGACCCCATCAGCCTGTCAGACAGTGAATCGCGCTTACCGTGAAGCTACTCCATACGGCGGATATTCACTTTGGAAGCAATAGCTTTGGGCGCATCGACCCGGAATCGGGTTTGAACACGCGGCTATTGGATTTCAAACGCTCGTTCGACTTCATGGTCCAGCGCGCCATCGAGGAGAACATCGACCTGTTTCTTTTTTGCGGAGACGCCTACCGAACGGCCGACCCAACGCCCACCCAGCAACGGACGTTCGCCGAGTGCCTCCGCCCCCTGTCCGAGCACGGCATCCCGATCGTCATGATCGTCGGCAATCACGATCACCCGGTGTCGTTCGGGAAGGCTTCCGCGCTGGACATATACCCGTATCTTCAGGGCGACATCCAGGTGTTCCGCCGCGCCGGCTGGTCGACGATCCAGACCAAAGCCGGCCCGCTGCAACTGATCGCCCTACCCTGGCCCATTCGGAGCATGCTGCTCGCCCGCGAGGCGTTCCGCAAAAAATCCCCCACCGAGATTCGCGCCTACATCGAGCAGGTGTATGTCGAGCTGCTCGAAGCGTGCCTCCAGGAGGTCGACCCGGCCCTCCCGACGGTGCTCGCGGCGCACCTGACGGTGCAGGGCGCGGAGATGGCCGGCTCGGAGCAAACGAGCCTGATCGCCCACGAGCCCAAATTCACGGTCAGCCAGCTCGCGCGCCCGCCGATCGACTATGTCGCCCTGGGCCATATCCATCGTTTTCAGGACCGCAACGAAGGCCATACGCCGCCCGTCGTCTACTGCGGCAGCATCGAGTGTATCTCGTTTAAAGAGTGGGACCAGCCAAAAGGCTTCGTACTCGTCGACATCGATTCCGGCCCAAACGGAAAATCGACCCGGTATGCCTACGCCGAGACGCCCTACCGACGCTTCGTCGCCGTGAGCGTCGATGCGCGCGACGAGTTAGATCCAACACGTGTCATCCTCGACGCGATCGAGGCCCAGGCTATCGACGATGCCGTCGTGCGCATCCGGTACCGGGTAGGCGAGGCTAACGCATCTCTGGTGGATATGGACCGGCTGCGCGGCGCCCTGAGCCCGGCCTACGCCATCGCCGCCATCGAGCGTATCGTGGATCCGATCGAGCGCGAACGGCGAACGGTCGTGACACGCGAATCCTCGATTGAGGACGCTATGAGACAGTATATTGCTCAACACACACACCTGTCGGAAATCCAGGACGACCTCCTCGAACGCGGCCTCGCGCTGGAGAACGGCCTGGCGCTTAACCGCCAGAATCACGACTGACCACGCGACGCTGCCGGCGCCCCGTCGCGTCGCACCCAACCAAGCCGGAAGCATCAACCCTCATTTCGACCATGAATCCCGAGGAGATTTTTGTCACTCCCCCCCGAAAAGAAGGTATCGCGGTTGAGGCCGAGACCTTCCCCGTCTGGCCGTTCGTCGAAGCCGCGCTCAGTCTCATTGAAGCTGACGAAGTCACGCGCGATGCCGCGCGGGCCGCGCTCGTCTGCAGCGACGGCTGCGTGGTGCTCGCCAACTACCTGAACAGCGAGGCGAAGCGCGTCCCTAAAATGGACTACCGATTCAAGGTCCCCCTCCTCGTCTATGCCGCAGACATGGGGCGAAAAGACGGGCGGGCCGACTCGTTCTACGACCCGGACGAGGGCGCCCTCTACTTCGAGACCGACGAAAGCCAGTTCTCCTTCCACGTCTTTAAAGACTGGACGGTGGCCTGGGACGAGGTGGCGGACGAGGTGGTGAAGGGGTATGGATGGAGCGGGGTGGAGAACCAGACCTGGGCGCTGGACATCCTGCTGACGTACCTGCAGCTGGACCTTGGCTCCTACAACCCGCCCGCCGACGAGGTGGAATAGCCGGCGCTTACCCGCCCATCGGGTGGCGACCTCCGGGGTCTTCGTTCACGCTGCCACACCAGCCGTGGAAACCGGCCTGTGTCCAACGCGTCGCCGAGATCCGCGCTGCCTCAGCCGATTCGAACACTCCGAAAACAGCCGAGCCCGATCCCGACATGGCGGCGTAGCCGGCGCCATCTTCGCGTAGCCCATCCCGCACGCTTTGCAGGACCGGGTATCGTTCGAAGACAGGCGCCTCGAAATCGTTCACCAGATCGCAACGCCACCGGTCGAGGTCGTTGCTCGCCACGAGGGTGCGGAGGTCCGGCCGAGCCGTCTCATTCGGGACGATCCAGCGGTAGGCGTCGGCCGTGCTTACGGCCACGTCGGGCTTGACGACCACAAACGTGAAAGGGGATCGATACGGCGCGCCGGCCGCATCCACAAGCGGCGCGAGGCGTTCGCCGCGGCCGGTCCCGTAGGCCGCGGTCGGCCCGAGGAAAAACGGTACGTCGGAGCCCAGCCGGGTGGCCAGTGCGTGCAGGGAAGACGCCTCGAGGCCGAGATTCCACAGGGCATCAAGCAGGACCAGCGTCGCCGCGGCGTCACTCGAGCCGCCGCCCAGGCCGGCGCCGTAGGGCACGGTCTTTTCAAGATGGATGGCGGCGCTCGGGAGGAGGCCGGCATGGTCGGCGAGCAGGCGGGCGGCTCGGACGCACAGATTGGATTCGTCGATGGGCAGCGCGGGGTCCGAACACGAAAAGCGCAGCGAATCATCCGGCGACACCTGCAAGACATCCGCCCAGCCGATCCTCAGGAACACCGTTTCGAGGTCGTGGTAGCCGTCGCCGCGCCGGCGAAGCACGTGCAGGCCGAGGTTGATCTTGGCGGGAGCGGAACGGGAGAGCGTCACGGGATCAGGATCAGGAATCTTTGCGCAGTAGAGACCGTTATCGTACCTTCCGCGTTTCAGGTTCCATTTCGCGACGAAGATCCTTCGTAGCCATCCTTACCGTCCCGCTTATACACAGAAGCTACGACTCGGCCGGCCCCACCGCCACAACGGCATGACGCGCCCGCCCTGTATCCCCCTGGATGTAGAACCCGATTCGCATACTGATGTCGAAGCAGAAGGTCTTATTGCCGTTCCTGGCGTTTTTGATGGGAGCCCTCGTTACGATCGGCGAAGCGCGGGCCCAGGGAGTACGCGGAGGCGCCATCACTAACCGGTTGCAGGTACTGGATCGGATCGGCGCGGCGGGCCCTCCCACACGCGCCACACAGTTGCGGGAGCAACTGGGCGGCGGCGGCCTGGCTATGCTGGCGCTCGAAGGAGCCATCGACGAGGCCACGTATATACTGGGGCCCGGCGATCAACTCTCGCTCATCATCGGGGGCGCCGTGCCCATTCAGGTGGCTGTGCCGATCTCGGCGGACGGCTATCTGATTCTGGCCGAGGCCGGCGCCATCCGGGCGGCCGACCGTTCGCTGGTCGATGTACGCGACGAGGCCCTCCGCACCCTGAATACCTATTACCGGAATGTGCCGGTGATGCTCAACTTGCTGGCGCCACGCAGCTTTTACATCCACATCTCCGGCGCCATTCCAGAGCCCGGTCGTTACCTGATGTTACCGCTGGGACGGCTGGACGACGCCGTGCAACTCGCCTATGCCGCCCGGGCCTCGGCGCAGCCGGACCCCGGTGAGAACGGGGCGCTGAAAATCGCCGGCTCGGCGGCCTCGGAGCGGCCCGCGCTCCAATCCACCTTTCGGCCTTCGCTGCGAAATATCGAGATCGTCCATCGCGATGGCGAGATCGAGTCGATCGACCTCCTGCGTTATTATGTCGAGGGCGACATGGCCCACAACCCGCATCTGCGGGATGGCGACATGATCCGCCTGCCGGCGTACGACCGCACCCGCGAAACCATCCGCGTGACGGGCGACATCGCCTCCGACGCCTTCATCGAGTTCCGCGACGGTGACACCGTGATGGACATCCTGCGGCTGGCGGCTGGCGATCTGGAAGGCAATACGCTGGGCGAGGTGCGCCTGACGCGCCGGGCGCCGGACGGCAGCGCCGACACCCGTGTCGTGGATGTGGGCGCGCAGCTTGCCGGCACGCAGGAGGCAATTCTGGTTGAAGCCGGGGATCATGTCAATGTCGTCCCTCGCGAGATCGAACAGGCGGCCATCTACGGCTTTGTCCAGTACCCCGGTACCTACCCGATCCAGAGCGCCAGTACGACGGTGCGCGAGCTGCTGGCGACGGCCGGCGGCCTCAAGCCCGAGGCCAGCGTCCGCGCGGCGTATATCGAGCGCCGGCAGTCGCAAACCTTCAAGGGCGACGGGCAGGCGAGCGACCTCGACTTTTTCGGACGCGCCTACTTCCAGCAGTCGCTCCGCGAAAACCGGCTGTCGATCAGCCTCGAAGACGCCCTCGCACCGGACGCACCGGAGGTGGTGCTGTACACCGGCGACGTGATCGTTTTCCCGAGGGATGAACAGACCGTCTACCTGACGGGTAACGTCGTTCAGCCCGGGTATCTGCCCTTTGTCGAGGGCCAGACGGCGGATTACTACATCGCGCGCGCCGGCGGGCAGGCGCCGCTGTCGACGGGCGTATACGTGTTCGAGGCCGGCACCGGCGAAGTGCATACCACCGGCAGCGTGATCGTGCGCCCGGGCGACACCATTTTTGTGAACCGCGTGCCGACCAGCGACAACCCCGAGGTGCAGGCGCTCATCCTGAGCGACCAGGCGTCGCGCCGGCAGGCCGGCATCGCGCGGACGCAGACCGTGATCACCGGTATCACCGCGCTGGTGAGCGTCATTAACACCTATCTGCTGATCCGCGACCGGCTGAATAACTGAGCGGAGCAAGACAACGCACGGATGGAGACGAAACTCAAAAATACCGTTTTCGAGGACCCCTCGACTCAACCTGGCGAGGAGCGTGCGGTATCGGATGTCGTGTGGCATCTTCTGGGCACGCTGATTCGTTGGCGGCGCACGATCCTCCTGGTCACGATCGGCGTGGCGGTAGCCTCCGTGGCGATAAGCCTCACCCTGCCGAAGTGGTATCTGAGCACCACCCGGTTGTTGGCGCCCGAGTCCGCCAGCGCGAGTCCAATCTCGTCGGCCATGCTGCGCAACCTCTCGTCTGCCGCCGCCACGTTTCTGGGGGGCGGCGAAGGGGGCGATTTCGAGCGCTACATCACGATTATGAGCAGCCGGTCGGTGATGGAAAAAGTGGTCACGGAGTTCGACCTGATCGAGGTGTACGAGACACGCGAGAGTGTCGGCCCGGTTGAAGACGCCCTGGAGTTCCTCGCCGGCAACGTAGTCTTTGGGATCGATGCCGAATTCGGATTCCTATCGGTGAGCGTACTCGACCAGGACCCGCAACGGGCGGCTGACATGGCCAATTTCATCGTGGCCGAGTTGAATCAGATGAATATGATGCTTTCGGCGCAAGATGCGTCGAACTTCCGCCGGTTTGTCGAACGCCGGTACCATGAGACCATCGCCGCGCTGGATTCCTTGAAACACGCGACCCAGGCGTTCCAGGAGCGGTACGGCGTGTACAACATCGAGACCCAGGCCTCGGCGTTTATGGAGCAGATGGCGTCGATTCGGAGCGAGGAGATGCTGTACGACATCCAGTACCAGGCCCTCCTGAGCCAGTATGGCCCGGACAACCCCCAGGTGCAGGTTACGCGCAATTCACTGGAGGCCGCGCGGCGCAAGTGGAGGGAGGCGATGGCCGGCAGCGAGGCCATCCTTCCGATCCCTCAGAGTGAAGTGCCGGACGTCATGCGTCAGTACCTCGAGTTGGAGCAAGAAGGGTATATCCAGAAGAGCATACTCGAAGTGGTAGCGCCGATGTATGACCAGGCGCGTTTCCAGGAAGAGCGTGAGTTTGCCTCGGTGCAGGTGGTGGACCCCGCGGTGCCGGCCGTCCGCAAAGCCAAACCTAAGCGGGCGTCGATTGTGCTAGGCGCCACGTTTTCGGCGTTTCTGATTGTCGCCCTCTTTGCGCTGGTGTACGAATGGTGGCAGACCGCCGCCCCGTCGATTGCGCACAACCTGCGCCGAGCGACCGAACGCAGCTCCGAACGCTCCTAAACTCCTTCCGGCGTTGGCACACGTACCGGCCATCTTCCTTGAACCGCAGGCGTTTCGAACCCGTGGCAATCGTATGTTGATTGCGGGATTCGTAGGTGCGTTACTGCTGCTGCTCGCCGTCGTACGGGTCGCGCCGGAGATGGTCAAGTACACCCCGGCTCTGGTGTTTGGCGCCGTAGCCTTTCTGGCCGCCTGGGTTCAACCATCCGTTCGATTTGCCGTGCTGATAGCCGGCTTCGTCGCCCTGACCGACTATGTGCCGGGTATCCAGCTCGCCGAAGTGGCGTACGGGCTTTTCTTCCTCGCCTATCTGGCGCACTGGGGCTACGCGAAGGTGTTGATCGAGCACCGGAAGATCCTCGAGACGCCGGCGGATTTCGGAGTGCTCACCCTGCTGGTTGTGGTCATCTGCTACGTACCCATATCCCTCCTTTTTGGTGCGAATACCGCGGCGCTCGTGGGCGAGCTTTCGGCTTTTGTGTTGTTTGCGATCTATTTCCCGGCCAAAGACGCCATGGTTCGTTTGCGGTATGGGCCGGCCATCGTACTGGGGTGTGTCCTGTTCATCGGTGTGTTTGTTTCTATCCGGAATATCCTTGAGTACAAGACCTTGCTGCTGCATGCGACGCAGGCATGGCAGGTAGCCAAAGGACGTGTCGTCACAAACGACAACATTCTGATGGTCGTCTGCCTCTACAGTCTCACACTGTTTTCCTTCGCGCGGCACGGCATCGCCCGGCTGGGATTACTCGGGTTGTTTCTGATGTTTTTTGCCGCGTTGATCCTTACGCAGAGCCGTGGATACTGGCTCGGTTTTATGCTTGGCGGCCTCATTTTACTGGTCTGGTTGCCGCCGGCGCAGCGGCGCAGACTCATGTTGCTGGCGTTCGGGGCACTGCTTGCCGGCGGCTCGCTGGCGTTCCTGTTTTTCAGCAATGAAGTGGCTGTTGTTATCGCCGGCTTGCTCGATCGGCTCTTTTCCCTCCTGACGGCTACCTCGACCGATATCTCCCTCGTGAATCGCTTTCGGGAAACGGCCGCCGTGTGGGAAATGATCAAAGTAAATCCCGTCCTCGGGTATGGCATGGGCGTCGCCTATCCGTTCTTCGATATCGCACACATGGCCACCGAGACGGACTCGTTTGTCCACAACGGCTATGTAAGCATGTGGTACCGATACGGTCTGCCGGGACTGGGGCTGGTGTTGTGGATCTGGTTTTCTTCCATCCGAAGCGGCATTCGTGCGTTCCGCTTCCGCCATGCGGCGATGACCACCCGGCTGTGCGGACTCGCGAGTGCCGTGACGTTGAGCGCTTTTCTACTCACCACCAACACCTCGAACCCGTTCTACTTAAACGACACGCTGTTCATCTTCGGGTTCTTGCTTGCCGTCTCGCAAGGCGCGCTTTTACGGATTCGTTCTAACGCAGAGGCCCTATGAGCGTGATGTGCCCCTCGTGCGGAAACGCGGCTGTCACCCTCCGCGGACCCATCAGTCCGAGTTATCTTTTCGCCGGCCAGGAGCTGCCCAAATTACTACCTGGAGGCGGGTTGTACGACTGCGGGGTGTGTGCGTTGGCGTTCCGTTTCCCGACACCCCCAAAGGAAAGGTTGGACGCGTTATACCGCACCTGCTCGATCGCCCAGTGGCAATACGACCCCTCGGGACGGTTTGACTGGGTGCTCACGCACCGGCATCTGGAATCCCGGCTGGGAAGTGGGTCGGTTCTGGATATTGGATGTTTCGACGGTGCGTTCCACGAATACCTGGGGTCGACATGGAAGGGCTACGGGATCGAGATCAATCTGGACGCCCGGGCTCGGGCGGTCGAACGCGGCATCACCCTCCTGGGCGACAACGTGACCGATCTGGAGCACGTCACCGGTGAGTTCGACGCAGTTGTTGCGTTCGATGTGTTGGAGCATGTGGTTGATCCGCGCGCCCTCCTCGGGCAGATGGCCGCCCGTACGCGCCCAGGTGGTACCGTGGCCATCGCCTCCGGCAATACGGATGCGCCTTCCTGGAAACTCATGGGCAGCCGGTACTGGTATTGCACGATCCCCGAGCACATGGCTTTTTTGAGCGAGACCTGGTGTCGCCGCGCCGGCATTCACTTCGGACTCGAACTGGTGACGATGGAGCGGTATTGCCACGAGCGCGTACGGGCGCCCCGGCATGTCGTGCACGAACTGGCGTCGAATCTGCTCTATCGTTTCTTCCCCGGTGTATTCGCGTTCCTGCGCTCGGCCGGCGTTGGCGATAAGGATGCCTCGGCCCATGAAGCGCTCAAACATTACCCGCCGACCTGGACGACCGCCCGCGACCACGTGGTAGCGGTCTATAAAAAACCATGATCGAAAAACGCCGGGTGAACCTCAATGCGGCCGCCTCTGCGCTGCAAGTGCTCATCGGGGGCGTCACGCTCTTTCTACTGTATCGTTATTTGCTCCAGGAACTCGGTGAGGCCAGCGTCGGCGTGTGGTCCCTGGTGTTAGCCACGACGTCCGCCGCCAGCATTGCCAACCTGGGTCTGGCGTCGAGCACTATCAAGTTCGTCTCACAACACCTCGCGCGACAGAACCGGCCGTACGCCGTCTCGATCGTCGAAACGGCTACAGTGACGGTAGCCGGCGTGCTCGCCGTGACCCTACTGGCGGCCTACCCCCTGTTAGTGCGTGTGTTACCGCTCCTCATCGACGACCCGAGTTATCTGGCGGCCGGCATCGATCTGGTGCCGTATGCGTTAATCTCGTTCTGGGTGACGTCGGTAACCGGCGTCCTGCAATCCAGCATCGATGGGTGTCAGCGGGTCGACCTGCGCAGTTACTCGGTGGCCGCCGGCAGCGTGATCTACCTGGCCATGGCGTATGCCCTGGTGCCGGGGAGCGGACTCATCGGCCTGGCATACGCCCAGCTTATACACGCGGCCTGGCTGTGGATCTCGGCCTATGGAATCCTGAGGAGGCTGCTGCCGGAGCTGGCCTGGGTCCGGTGGACCTGGCGAAAGGAGCCTTTCCGTGAGATGCTTTCCTATACGCTAAAATTCCAGGTGATCTCACTTTCCCAGCTGTTGCTCGAGCCCGTGACCAAATCCTTCGTATCGCGATTCGGTGGACTGGAAACGCTCGCCTATGTGGAACTGGCCCATCGCATGGTCTTTCAGTTTCGATCACTCGTCGCCACCGCGCATCGGGCGATCGTCCCGACGATCGCCCATCTGACGGAGACCGCGCCGGCCTATCTGCGCAAACTGTACGTCGCGTCGTTCCGGCTCCTGACGTATATCATCGTCGGCGTGATGCCCCTGCTGATTTCCCTGTCGCCATGGATATCGCGGCTCTGGATCCAGGAGGTAGAGCCCGTATTCGTCATCAGCGCCGGCGTATTGTACGTCGGGTGGTTTTTAAATCTGATGGCCAACCCGGCCTATTTCGCCAATCTGGGCAGCGGGGCCCTGTACTGGAATGTCGTTGCGCACCTTGGCATGGGGGCGTTTAATGTGCTGGCCGGGTATGTTTTGGGATCGATGTACGGCTGGTTGGCCGTCGTAATCGTACTGGCCGTATCGATCATCGGAGGTAGCGCGGTTATTGCGATTGCGTACCAGCGTGAGCAGGGCATCCGTCCGGGCGAGTTGATCGACGGACCGACCCTCTTGCTGATTCTTGCGGCCGCGGCCGGCAGTGCCGCGGCGCTGGGTGTCGACCGCTGGGCTTCGCCCCATGTGGGTTATCTGGGGCAAGGGATCGCGGTCGGAGGGGTGTATGTAGCCATCGTCGCACTGCCCCTGCTTCGACATCCTGTGCTGAAGGACATTCAGCGGTGGTTCCGCCGGAGCGGCCAACCGCCCGCGACGGCATGACCGAGACGAGCCCAATGACGCGTCCCCACCTCATGGTATTCGACGTAGCAACCGGCGGGCATCACGGCATGTTCGTCCAGCACCTGGTGGAAGCCTGGCTGGCGCGAGAACAGGAGCGCCAGCTGGTACTCGTCGTCGCACCCCACTTTCTGGACGTCCACCGCGAGCTGGCCGGAGTGATCGCTCGTGCGCCGGCGCATCTTGTCCGTGTAGAAGCCATCGATGGCCCCATCCCTTCCCCTGGCGTCTCGCCGGCTGATCTGATCAGATACGACCTGTCCCAGGGCGCGATTTTCCGTCGCTTCGTGGACCGCGTACAGCCGAAGTGGTGCCTGTTGATGCAGTTCGATTTCCTGCAGCTACATCTCATCCTGGGCAAGTCCCCGCTTCACCGTCCACGCATAGCCGGCATCTATTTCCGCCCCTCTTTTCACTACGCCGCGCTGACGGGTATGCGGCCTTCGTGGCGGGAGCGGCTGAACGATGCGCGGAAACGCCTGACCCTGAAACGGGCGCTCCACAATCCGTTGTTCGACACGCTCTTCTCCCTGGACCCGTTTGTCGTCCCGGAAATCGATTCCTGGCAAACGGGTACGACGGTGCTGGCTCTACCCGATGGCTATACGCCTCCGGTCCAGGCTCCCGTAGCTGTTTCCCATAGCATCGATTCTGGCCGGCAGATCGTCCTGACCTACGGCTCACTTGCCGAGCGAAAGGGGATATTCTCCGTGCTTGAAGCCCTGCCCCATGTACCCGACACCCTGCAGCGCCGCCTCGCCGTCGTATTCGCCGGCCGGGTCCACGAACCGGACAGCGCGGCATTTCGTGGAGCGATCGCACGGGCCGAACGCACCTCGCACGTACAAATCGTCGTCGATGACCGCTTCTTGCCAGAACCTGAACTGGCGGCCTGGATCGATGCGGCGGCGCTGCTCCTGGTGGCGTATCGTCACCATATCGGCTCCAGTAATGTGCTGATCCGGGCGGCGGCGGCCGGCAAACCCGTGGTTGGATCCGATTATGGCCTTGTAGGCGAGCAGATTCGCCGGCACCGGCTTGGGCTGGCCGTAAACGCCAACGACCCGGCCTCCCTCGCCGCCGCGCTGACCGACATGCTGGAGACGCCAGGTCGTCATTTCGACCCCGCCGAAGCCTCGCGCTTCTCGGAGGCCAATACCGCCACCGCGTTTGCAGAAACCATCCTGAATCGATTAACGTAGCCCCACGCGCAATTATACTCCTGGCCCATGACCGCTTATCCCTTTTATTCGCCGCTTACGGACACTTACTGATGGCTGCTCCGCCCATCTTCTACTTCGCCCGCATGCTCCCGGCCTACCGGCATGCCGTCATGGAGCGCCTGAACGAACGCCTCGACGGCCGGCTCGTGGTGGTCTACGGGCAGCCGCCGGCCGGCAATCCTGTCCTTAGCAAGGAGGTCGAAGGATCGTTCCGGCGCGTGGTGCGGCGTAACCTCTGGTTTCGGGACACCACTCTCCACGCGCAATACTTCAAGGATGTCTTTTCGACCTTCGGCGATCCCGCGGTGGTCATCGCCGAAGAATCCCCCCGATCCATCACCCTGCCGTGGCTGCTGCGGTATGCCCGCCACCGCGGCGCGGCGCGGGTCCTCTGGGGGATGTTTTTTTCGATGAAACGATCCCTCGAAAAACCGAATCTCTTCGACCGCTACCGCCTCACCATGGCCCGAAACGTCGAAGCCTGCATCTGCTACAGCCGGCTCACGCGAGACCACCTCGCGCAGGCCGTCCCCGAAGAGCGGCTCTTCCTGGCGCAAAACACTCTCGACACCGACACGCTCTTCGCGCTCCGACGCACGCTCGAAGCCGAAGGGCGAGACGCCGTCCGACGCCGGCTTGGACTCGACGCAGACCGCCCCGTCTATGTCTACATGGCCCAGCTGATCGCCGACAAGGGCCCCCGCGCCCTGCTCGACATCTTTGCCCGGCTGCGCCGTGACGGGCCGGCGACGCTGTTCGTGATCGGCGGCGGCCCGCAGGAAGCGCCGATGAAACGACAGGCCGAGCGTCTGGGCCTGAAAGACATCTATTTTCTGGGCGCGATGCCCCATTTCGAGGCATCCGCCCCCTATCTTTTTGCGGCGGACGCGTTGTTGATGCCGGGCTATGTCGGCCTCGTCATCAACCACGCCTTCGCGATGGGGCTCCCGATCGTCGCCCCCGAGCCGCCCGAGGATCGGCTCTTCCATGCCCCCGAGATCGAGTCGCTCGTGCACGGTCAAAACGGGATGATGCCCCCCTGGAACGACGTGGACGCCTTTGTCGGCGCGACACGGCATGTCATCGCCCATCGAGCCGATTTTTCGCGGCATGCGATCGACTATGCCGAACGCCACCTTACCCTGGACCAGATGGTCGATGGGATGGTGGACGCGATTCGTTACGCCGAGGCGCATCGCCCATGAACCGAATACAACGACCCATCCATCGCCTCTGTGTGCAGTGGACCCGGCTTGGGCCCTACCATCTCGCACGCCTGGCCGCCTCGCACGCGGCGGGTGAAGCCAGCGGGCGCCGCGTGATCGCGCTCGAAACGGCCGGCGGAGATACCACCTATGCGTGGCAACAAGAACGCGGCGAGACGCCTTACCCTCGCGAAGTGATTTTTCCCGACCGGAACTATGAAGAGCTGGATTCCGCCTCCATCCACCGGGGGGTGACCGTCGCGCTCGATCGTATCGACCCCGACGCCGTCGCCATCACGAGCTACAGCACGCCCGACGCGCGCGCCTGCCTGCTCTGGTGCCGGCGCCACGGCCGGCCGGCCATCCTCATGACCGAAACCAAGGAGGACGACGCCGACCGCATCTCCTGGCGAGAGGTCGTCAAACAATCGCTCGTCGGGCTCTACGACGCCGCGCTCGTGGGTGGCGCGCCGCAGCGCGCGTACCTCGAGAAGCTCGGCATGCCGGCCAAGGCCATTTTCCTCGGCTTCGACGCCGTCGACAACCGCTTTTTCGCCGACGGGGCCGATGCGGCGCGCGCCTCGCCGGAGTCCTGCCGGCACCTGGCCGGCCTCGCGGACCCTTCCCCGTTTTTCCTGGCATCCAACCGCTTTATCCCGCGAAAAAATTTAGGCCGGCTCATCGAGGCCTATGGCCAGTATCGCCGGCAGGAGGCAGCGCCCTGGCGGCTCCTCCTGCTGGGCGATGGACAAGAACGGCCGGCGCTGGAAGCGCTTGTTCGTGCGCTGGGCATCGAAGGCGTCGAATTCTGTGGATTCCAGCAGATAAACGCCTTGCCGGCGTATTACGGGCGTGCCGGCGCCTTCATCCACCCCGCGCTCGTGGAGCAATGGGGCCTTGTCGTCAACGAGGCGATGGCGGCCGGCCTGCCCGTGCTGGTTTCCGAGCGCGCCGGCTGCGCGCCGGACCTGGTCCGCCAGGGGGTCAACGGATTTACGTTCGACCCCCTGAATACCGCCGAACTGGCCCGCCTCCTGGGCGTTATCTCCAGGTCCGCGCACGATCGTGCCGGCTGGGGGGCGGCGTCCCGCGTCATTGTCGCAGAGTGGTCACCCGGGCGGTTCGCGTCCGGGCTCTGGGCGGCCGCCGATGCGGCGGCGCTTCGACGCACGGCGGGAGCGCCCCTCAGCCTTGCGCTCCTCTGGACCATTCAGCGCCTCGGCCGGCGCGTTCACTCGTTCCACTCCCTGCGCGACTGATGCGCCTCCTCGTCCACGACTACGGCGGCTACGCCTTCCCCTACCAGCTCAGCCTGGAGCTCGCCCGACGAGGCCACTTCGTGTGCCACGCCTACTGCGCCGACCTCGTCAC
Organism: Rhodothermales bacterium; assembly: GCA_034439735.1. Lineage (NCBI taxonomy): Bacteria > Pseudomonadati > Rhodothermota > Rhodothermia > Rhodothermales > Rhodothermales bacterium. The sequence goes on from JAWXAX010000067.1 coordinate 14,948, forward strand.
CACCCCTCCGGGGGTGCCCGAAGAGGCCGACGAGCCCATCAACCTGTCCGTCGAACCGATCTCCCTCGGCGCGCCCCTCCAGAAATACGACTTCTTCACGCGCTGGCGGCAGGAGCGGGCCTATGGCCGGCTCATCGCCCGACAAGCGCTCGAATTCGGGCCGGACGTGGTGCTCTCCGCCAATACCCCCCTCGATGCCCAGCGCCGCCTCCTGACCGTCTGCGCCCGCGAGGGCGTCCCGTTTGTGTTCTGGCTCCAGGATCTCCTGGGCGTCGCGGCGCACCGTATCCTGCGCGAACGCATCCCCGTGATCGGCGCACTCATCGGAAGCCATTACCTGCGGATGGAGCGCCGGCTGCTGCGCCAGAGCCAGGCCGTCGTCGCCATCACGCCGGCGTTCCAGACGCTCCTGGGCGACTGGGGCATCCCCCGGAAAACGACGCATGTCATCGGAAACTGGGCGCCGCTGGACCGGCTGCCGGTCGGTGAAAAAACGAACGCATGGAGCGAAGAAGCCGGCCTGGAATCGACGTTCAACTTCCTCTACGCCGGCACGCTGGGGATGAAGCACAACCCGGAACGCCTGCTGGAACTCGCCCGCGCGTTCGCCGATCAACCGGAGGTCCGCATCCTCGTTGCCTCCCAGGCGCAGGGCGCCGGCTGGATCCAGGGTCGAGCCGCCGCCGAAGGCCTCGGCAACGTGGTGGTTCTCCCCTACCAGTCGGTTGATGCCCTCCCGGCCATGCTCGCCGCGGCGGATGTACTCGTGGCGCTGCTCGAACCAGACGCCGGCCTGTTTTCGGTGCCGTCGAAGGTCCTGGCCTATCTTTGCGCGGAACGCGCGTTGCTGCTTGCCGTACCCGGCGACAACGCCGCCGCCCGGATCGTGCGAGAGTCCGACGCCGGCCTCGTCGTGGAGCCGTCGGACGCCGCCGGCTTCGTCGATGCCGCGAAGCGCCTCTATGCCGACTCAGCCCTGCGCGTGGAGATGGGCCGGCGCGCCCGCGCCCACGCCGAGAAGGCCTTCTCGATCGATGCTATCGCCACCCGGTTTGAGGAGATCCTCGAGCAATCGAACGCCGCCCCAGCGGCCGGCGCCCCATGACCCGCATCGCTGTCGCCGGATACTTCCCGCCCCCGATCACGGGGCAAACGATGGCCACCGAACGCCTCGCCGCGTTGCTCGAAGACGTGTTTCGGGTGGATCGGATCGCCCTCAACGAGGGGCACGACGAGCAGGTTGAAACGAGGCCAGGGATACGTCTGGGTAAGATCCGCGGCTACCTCCACGCCGGCCGCCAGCTGCGGGCCGCGTTTCGAGCTACTCCTCCGGATGTCCTGCTGTGGCCGGCCGTGTCGCCCAAACTGCTTGGCCATATACGCGACCTCATGGCGGTGATGCCGGCCTTGCCGCTGGCGGCACGCCGATACGGAGTGGTCCACTGGGGCAATTTCGCCACGCTCTTCGAATCCCCCCTCACCCGGTTCACGGCCCGCCGGCTTGTCCGGGCGCTCGACGGCTTCGTCTTTCTGAATCCGTCCCTCGCGGAACGCTGCGCCGCATGGATCCCCGCGCACAAACGATTCGCGATTCCGAACACGATCGACGACACACTCTGTTTCAGCGACGCGGAGATCGCCGGCAAGCAAGAAGACCGCCGGCGCCACGAACGGCCCCTGCGCCTCTTGTTTCTGAGCAACATGATTCCATCGAAGGGGTACGACGACGTGGTCGAAGCCACGGCGCTCCTTCATGCACGCGAAATCCCAGTGGAACTGCGGCTTGCAGGGCGCTGGATCGACGGCGCGGATCGGCGCGCGTTCGAGACGCGCACCGCCGGCGAACTGGCGTCGTGTGTTACGCACCTGGGGCCACTGACCGACCGAAACGCCATACGCGCGCTCCATCAATGGGCGGATGTGTTCGTATTCCCCACCTATTATCCTACCGAGGCCCAGCCGCTGGCGTTGCTCGAAGCCATGAGTGCCGGCACCCCCATCGTCACGACGGCGCACGCCGGCATCCCCGACATGCTGGCGGCCGGCCGCGAGGCGCTTTTTGTCCCGCCCCGCGACCCCGAGGCCATCGCCGGCGCGGTCATGGACGTTCAAGATGCCGAACCATGGCAGCGCCACTCGGAGGCTGTTCGCCGGCGGTTCCTGGCGGATTTCAGCCCGGAGGCCGTCCGCCGACAGTGGACGGCGCTGGTGGCCGGCGCCGCGCCCGACTCCCATTAACACCCCGCAGCCACCATGGCGCAGTTGCTCCAACGCCCCCCCTCCACGCTGACCGCCGCGATCCGCCTCGGCTGGCTGGCGGGCGTGCTCTTGTGGGTCGCGCTTCCTGCCCGTGCGCAGTCGTGGACCTACGAGGCCGGCATCAGCGCCACGGCCGCCACCGAACGGACGCTTCCTTTCTGGCTCGCTACTAATCGGTATGGGACTGTGGATCCCACAAGCGCCAATGCCCTGGCGAGCGGCCGTGTGGGGTACGCCCGCCGTCTGTCCGACCGGGTCGACTACACCGTGGGCGCCCGGGTGCTGGCCCGCGCATCGGACAACGCCGCTTTTTATCTGCATGAGCTCTTCGGGCATGTGCGCTACGCGGACCTCTTGCTGAGCGCCGGCTTGTTCGAAGACCAGTACGGCATGGTCGATACCCGGCTGTCCCTCGGCTCCATGATCTGGAGCCGCAACACCACCCCCATGCCCAAGATCGTCGTGCAGACGAAGGGGTTCATTACCGTCCCCCGAACGCGCGAATTCCTGGCCGTACGCGCGCGGTTTGGGCACGGCTGGTTTCCCCGGAGCGCCTTTGTCGACCGCGCCCTGCTGCACGAGAAGTACCTGTATCTTCGCCTGTTTTCGGAAGAGTCGCCCGTGCGGTTGTTTGGGGGCGTAATCCACAACGTCGTCTGGGGCGGCGTGCACCCCGTCGAGGGAGACCTCGCAACCGGGGCGATCGATTTCGTGCGCGTGGTGATGGCCCGCGCCGGCGACGACCTCCAGTTCGAGGCGGATAATTCGCTGGGCAACACGGTCGCGGCCTACGACACCCGGGCGGAGATCGATCTCGATCGCGTCGATATCGCCGTCTATCGTCAGTTTTATATCGAAACCGGCTCCTCGCTCCTGTTCAGGAACGCGATCGACGGCCTCTGGGGGCTCCGCCTGGATTTTAAGCAGCCCATCGGTCCGTTCGATGCGGTGCTGTGGGAACACGCCAACACAAAAAAGCAGAGCCAGCGAGCCGGCACGACCGACACCCGGGGCCGGGATACCTATTACAATAACGCCCTTTACCGGGATGGCTGGACGTACCGGGGCCGGACGATCGGCCTGCCCCTGTTGCGTACCGATGGTGTCCGCCCGGGCGTCATCAACAACATCCTGGTCGCCCACCACGTCGGGGTGTCCGGCCATCTGAGCCCCTCGTTTCCCGTTCTTCTGATGGCCACGTACAGCCGAAACTACGGCGCCGGCAACATCTGCGCGGATGCCGCGTGCCTGAATGGAACATCCGAGATCACCGACCGGCGTGACCAGCTCGCGCTGCTCGTTCAGCTGAGCGCCCGGCCGCTGCGCGAGAAAAACCTGTACGTGGATGCCGCCGTGGCGGCCGATGTCGGCCCCTTTGCACCCGAGAGTTTCGGCCTTTCGATGGGCGTGCGCTGGACGGGCGTGTTGAACCACAGCCGGCCGGCCTCGCGATTGTAACCTTCGTTTTTACTGGCGCGTACCTCCTGCACATACCGGCCAACCGGAAACCGTTCATGGTGGGCGAGATCGTATCGAGCCCTTACACGCGTTCAACCCTATGACGCCTTTTTACCGCATTCCCACCCTCTGCCTCCTCGCCCTCATCCTGTATGTGTCTCCCGTGCGGGCGCAGGAGGTTGATACTACCGCCACCGATTACGCCGCGGAGCGGCACCTCATCCAGTCCACCCTGGGCACCCTGGTCAAGGTCATCAAAACCGCGACCTTCCGCGATGAGGACACCGGCGTCGGCGACCGGCTCCAGAACCTTGCCCGGCAATTGAGCACCATTTCGGCCTCGATCCCCGCCGGCGAAGCAACGGCCGGCCTGGCGCCGGATGACCATCAGGCCGTCCTGTCGCCAGCCTCGACGACCGCACAACCCCTCGCGTTGGACGATCTCCAGACCCTCGAAAGCGCCCTGAACGACCTCTACGCCCAGGTCCGTGAGCTGCGCGCCACGCTGGAGGCCGACGAAGACTATGCCCTTGCCGAGCAAATGGCCGTCATCGAAGACGGGCTCGATCGGGCTGTCGTACAGACGCGCCGGATCGTGCGCCGGCAGACGCAGGCCACGCTGGCGGCCAACGAAGTGATCGACACCCCTGCGGCTGAACAGGAAGCAACCGATGAGCAGGGAGAAGAAGCCCCGCCGGCACGCGCCGGATGGCTCCGCCCGGGTATCTATGAGGAGGGTGAACGCACCGCAACGATCGACGATGAGGACGATGACGTAGACGTCCACATGGCCATCAACGACGTCCGCCGCGAGGTGGACGAGGCCCACACCACGGCGGCCCATGTCGCCCGCACCGGTAGCCGCACCACCTACCGCTACCGCAACGAACCGTTTGACCGCTACGACGAGGCCGAGGCGTTTGTCGGCGAATTCTACAACCGTTGGCCATACCGCGAAACCGGCCTCTATCGACCCATCCCCCCCATTCGCTACAATCGCGTGGAAGGCCTCGTCCTGGGCGGACGTATGTTGCCGTTGGAATGGGGAGATTTCGAGCAAGCCAGGATTTACGGCCAGGGCGGCTACGCGTTTGAGCTGAAGGATCTGCGGTATGAAGTGGGCGCCGAATTCGCCCCCTTCTACCGGGGCAACGAGGACTTCGCGTTTAAAATCGGCGGGTCGTATCGGCAGAACACGGGCACGAACGACCTCTGGAAGATCAGCTGGGTGGAGAATACGCTCGCGGCCATGTTGTTTGAGTACGACTACATGGATTATTACGAAGTGGAGGGCTACACCCTCTACGCCATGCAGCGCCTGACGCCGTTTGCGCAGCTCAGCGCCGGCTATCGCGCGGAGGACTACAACAGCCTGTCGAACAACACCTCGTGGTCGCTGTTTGGCTCGCGCGACTTCCGATTCAACCCATCTATCGACGCCGGCCGCATGGAATCCTACGTCTTCGCCCTCGAAGGCGGGCTGCTGGCGCATCTGTCCACCTACCCGCGTGGCATAGCCTATCGGATGGAAGTCGAAACCGGAAAATTTGAAGGGGAGACATTCAATCGCTATATGGCCGACACGCGGTTCTACATCCCCACGGGCTACCAGAGCACCCTGGCGCTCCGCCTCCGCGGCGGCATGGCGTCCGACGACGCCCCGTTCCAGAAGCTCTTCTCGCTCGGCGGCGTGGGCTCGGTGCGCGGGTACCCGCAAAATGGTTATGTAGGCTCCCGGATGCTCCTGGCGAATGCGGAATTCACCATCGCGCGCATCGCTCCGCTGAGCGACATTTTCGACGACGTGCAGGTGTTCGGCTTCGGCGATGCAGGCTGGATGAACACCGTCGCCGGCACCAACACCGTCGATCTCGAAAACCTCTTCACCTCCGCCGGCTTCGGGATGAGTTTCGCCGACCGCACCATCCGCCTCGAACTGGCCTGGCCGCTCACCAACCTGCCCGGCGTGGACCGCGAACCGATGCTGTGGCTCCGGCTGACGCCGTCGTTCTGAAAATGGTTTATGGTTCGAGGTCCTTTCCCTTTAACCTTAAGAAACTGTTAAGATTTGCGTATTGCATAAGGAGCAAGTCATCCCCGCGCAGGCGGGGACCCAGAAAAATGCCAGTCTGAGGGCTGGGTCCCCGCCTTCGCGGGGATGACAATGCCTTTGATTGTGGAAATCCCAACAGTCTCTAAACTACGAACCTTAAACCCCCGTAGAGCCGAACCCGCCGGCGCCGCGCTCGGTGTTCTCGAGCGAATCGGTCGGGTCCCAGAAGACGCGTGCGTGGCGGGTGATGATCATCTGCGCGATCCGTTCGCCGCGGTTGATGACGAAGTCGGCCGCGCCGTGGTTGATCAGGATGACCTTGCACTCGCCGCGGTAGTCGCTGTCGATCGTGCCCGGGCTATTCAACACCGTGACGCCGTGTTTCGCGGCAAGACCGCTACGGGGGCGAACCTGGGCCTCGTACCCCGGGGGAAGGGCGATCTGGAGACCGGTTGGGATCAGTGCATAGGCACCAGCTTTCAGCGTAAACGGGGCATCCGCCGGTACGGCCGCGCGGAGGTCCATGCCGGCGCTCTGAGGCGTGGCATATTCGGGCAGATCGAGGCCTTCGGCGTGGGGGAGTTGCTGGATGGCTACGCGGAGGGTGTCGGGCATGTCGGGCAGGTTGGAAGGCAAGGTTGATTTAGCGTGGAGCAGTAAAACGCGACCGCAGGTACTCCTCGTCGATCGTCACCCCATCCGCTTCGAGTTTGAGCCAGGGCCAGAGCCCGCGCGGCAGCGCCGGCCTGAGGGCTACCATCGCGAAGGAGTTACACTGGCGCGGGGCAACTTTCGTGGCCGCCCAGAGGAACGGCCGGGCCAGATGCAGGACGATGTACTTGAGGCGGTTCTTTTTCATCGCCGCCTGGCTAAACGGCAGGTTGAAGCCATAAAAATAGGCGAAGGTATGCCGGCCCTCGGGCGCGTAGGACGCGATCGTCTTTTCAAATTCCCGCTCCGTCCAGCGGTAGATGTAGTTCGGGATCGCCGTGTTGTTCACCCCGCCGTAGCGAAAATCGTTGCCTACCACGGCCTCGAGTTCGTAATCCGGCGTAAGCCCCAGTTGGGCCGCAAGGCGCATGAGCAGGCTATCGCGCGACTCGACGACCACGATGCCTCGCTGGCCCACCCGGTACATTTCCAGCAACGCGCGATGGGGGGCGTCGCAGTGGTGCAGGCCGTCGGCGACAAACACGATGTCGAACGCGCCATCCGCATAGGACAGCGACTGCACGTCCTGATACTCCCAGCGATACGGGGCAAAGGCGTCCGGCGTCATGCGCTCGTCGAGGTTCGATAACGTGACATTCCGGAAACCCAGTTCGGAAAACACGTCGCGCTCCGCCTCGCCGGCGCATACGGCCAGGATCGCGTAGTCTTTCGAGAGCACACCCCGCGCCAGCAGCCGATTTACCACATCGCGCACAAAATCTCTTCGCATACACTCATTGGGCTGGCCTCCGTCCGACGGTAGGTTACGGCTTCTGGAGGCTGGCCGAATCGTTGAAGAAGGGCGCCCAGGTTTCGGGAGACGGTTTAGGGGTCAGGAGGCTTACGCCGAAAAGCATCAGGACGGACGACGCGACGGCCGGGTAGGTCACCTCCTGGAGGAATGGGCTCCAATTGGCGTAATACGGCTGGTTGGATAAATAAAACGTCCACACCATCGTCACCGCGCTCCCGGCGACAATGCTTGCCACGGCACCCTGCCAGGTGGCCCGTTTCCAGAGGAAGGCGGCCAACAAGGAGGGCGTGATGGCGGCGCCGTAAATCAGGTAGGCCGTATACGCAGCATCAAGGATCGTTGGGAACTGCTCGACGAGCAGGAAGGCAACAAACCCGAGCAACAGCACCCAGCCTCGGCCCATAAGCACGACCGCCTTTTCGCTCATGTTCGGGCTGATGAAGCGCTGGACGACATCGCGCGTGAGGTTGGTCGCCGGCACAAGCAGAAACGAATCCGCCGTCGAGACGATCACCGCCATCATTGTCGCTACCAGAATCATCCCCAGAAACATGGGAAAGACCTGGCGCGCCGCGGCCGGGATGATATTCTCCGTCGCCGCTCGCCCCGTGGCGTAGAGATCCGTGATGAGCCCCTGGTCCACCGCCAGGCTGCCCGTAAGCCCAAAAAATTGGATGGACGTCTCAAGAAACACGACGCCGATCACCCAGAAGAAGACTGCCTTCTGCGCCTGCCCACCGTCCTGCGCGCTGAAGATGCGCTGATACATGTTGGCGTCGCCGAGCAGCAGCAACATGGTGGGGATCAGAAACGAGATCGCGATGATCGGGCCGGAGTTGACATTAGTGCGTTCCTCGGACCAGTTGCCAAACAGCGACCACTTGCCGGCTTCCTTCGCCGCGCCGATCACCTCGTCCACCCCGCCGACAGCGACGATCAGAAACATCATCCCCAGGAAAATACCCACCAGCATCAGCACCCCGTTGACGACATCGGTATAAACGACCGACAACATGCCCGCGAGCACGGTGTACAGAATGGCGAACACCGCCGTGATGATGATGCCGGTTTCGACGGTCACCAGCCCGTCGGTCATAATCTGAAGCACGCGGCCGCCGCCCTTGAACTGGTAGGAGACGATGGTGATATAGGCCACGACGGTGATGAGCGTCGCCAGCACCCGCGAGACCTTGCCGTAGCGCGCCTCGAAGATGTCCGGCACCGTGACCTGGCCGAAGTTGCGTATACGTTTCGCGATGAAGTACACCAGGACGATGCCGGCCCAGGCGCCGGCGCTATGCCACAACCCCGCGAGGCCGTTGCGATATCCCAGGCCGGCGCCGCCAAACAACGAGCCATTGCCCATCCATGTCGCCAGGAGCGTGCCCACCAGGATGTACCAGGGCAACGAGCGGCCGGCGACCATGAAGTCCGCACTGGTTTTCACCACCCGGCTTTTGTAGTAGCCGACGAGGATAAGCGCCACGAGATAGACCAGCGTGGCAAGGATATAGGGATTGCTTAATAATGCCAGCATGTATACTCCAGCTGATGCGATGAGAAGGCCGTCGATTCCCCCCGTTCGTCCCATGACGCCACGCCGCGGTTCGTGCAACAGCCCTTCCGGGTTGGCGCGCAATCTACAATCCAAAATCGATTTTTCCGCGAACAAACCGCCCCAGACATCGTTGGGCCGTATATTTCACCCTCTTTTCCAAGCCCGAGCGGACGTACCTTCACCCCATGGAAACACCCCGATCCAACCAGAAAACGACTGTTGACTTCCACGGAGAACGCACCCACACCTGTGGCGCGCTTCGCGAAGATCAGGTGGGCCAACAGGTCACGATCAAAGGGTGGGTAGATACTCGACGCGACCTCGGAGGGGTGATCTTCATCGACCTCCGGGACCGCCATGGCCTCACGCAGGCCGTCCTTTCGCCGCAGGACAACCCCGAAGCGTATGTCGTGGCCGAACGCTTGCGCACCGAAGACGTGATCTCGATCCAGGGCGTCGTACGGCCGCGTTCGGAGGATACGGTCAATGCGCGTCTGCCGACGGGCACGGTGGAAGTGCGTGTATCCAGCCTGATTCCGCTCAACCGATCCGAGCCGATCCCCTTCCAGGTGTCCGCCCATGAGGAAAAGCGAAAGCTGGCGAACGAAGAATTGCGGCTTCGCTACCGGTATCTGGACCTCCGCCGGCCCGAGCTCCAGCGTAACCTCATCATTCGCCACCGGCTCTGCCAGGTCGTCCGCCGCGTGTTCGACAGCCACGGCTTCCTGGAGATCGAAACGCCGGTGCTGATGAAGTCGACCCCGGAAGGAGCCCGGGACTTTCTCGTGCCGAGCCGGCTGCACCCCGGCCAGTTCTACGCCCTCCCGCAGTCGCCCCAGACCTATAAGCAGATTCTGATGGTGGCCGGCTTCGACCGCTACTTCCAGATCGTGAAGTGCTTCCGCGACGAAGACCTCCGCGCCGACCGCCAGCCGGAGTTCACCCAGGTGGACGTCGAGATCACGTTCGCCACCGAGGCCATCGTCCAGCGCATCATCGAAGAGGTGATCACGACGGTCTGGCGCGAGATCAAAGGGGTCGAACTGGTCACGCCGTTCCAGCGCATGCCCTACGCCGAGGCCATGTCCCGGTACGGCAGCGACAAACCGGACCTCCGCTTCGGGCTCGAACTCCACGACCTCAGCTCTGCGTTTCAGGGCTCGGGCTTTCGTGTGTTTGAAAGTGTGCTGGAAACGGGCGGCAAGATCGTCGGTATCCGCGTTCCGGGCGAGGGCGACCGAGGCCGCGGCGCTATGGACCGGCTCGACAAGGAGTTCGTCCGCAAGCGGCTGGGCGCCGGCGGGCTCGTCTACTTCAAGCTCCCGTCCGACGGCTCGGAGACGTTTGCATCGGTGAAGTCCGACGTGCTCCCGACGGCTTCGGTCGAGGCCGCGCTTTCCCTGATTGGAGCGGAGAAGGGCGACCTGGTGCTCGTCCTCGCCGGCGCGGCCCCGAAGGTCTACGAACAAATGGGCGCCCTGCGCCTGCACATGGCCCGCGAACTCAACCTACTCCCCGAAGGCGACCAGGGGCCCTGGGCCTTTCTGTGGGTGACGGAGTTTCCGCTCCTGGAGTGGTCGGAGGAAGACAAGCGGTACGCCGCCATGCACCACCCGTTCACTTCGCCGCATCCCGACGACATGGACACCATGTTCGACAACCCCGGCGCCACGCGCGCCCGGGCCTACGACCTCGTGCTCAACGGTAGCGAGGTGGGCGGCGGGTCTATCCGTATCCACAACCGCGAAATCCAGCAGCAGATGTTCCGCCTGCTGAACATCGACGAAGTGGAAGCCGAACGGCGCTTCGGCTTTCTGCTCGGCGCCTTCACCTACGGCGCCCCGCCCCACGGCGGCATCGCCTTGGGCCTGGACCGCCTCACGATGCTCCTCTCCGGCACCGATAACATCCGCGACGTCATCGCTTTCCCCAAAACCCAGACGGGCCAGGAATTGATGGTGTCATCCCCGGACGAGGTCGACGATAAGCAGCTCAAGGAACTGCATATCCGGGTGGCGCTGCCGGAAATCAAGGAAAAAGGAAAAACATAAAAAGGAAAAAGGAAAAACATAAAAAGGCAAAAGGAAAAACATAAAAAGGCAAAAGAGAACAGAAAGGCCCACTCCGTTTTGCCTTTTACACTTTACCTTTTGCCTTTATTTCGCCTTTATTTCGCCTTTATTTCGCCAGCATCGCCGTCTTCGTCGCGGTAAACGTCTCGCCGATGGCTCGGATGATGTACAGGCCATTGGGCAGTTCGCCGGCGTCGAAGGTGTAGCGATAGGCCCGTTCCCCGTCCAGGACGGCGTCTTCGAGTAGGGCGATCTGTTGTCCGATCACATTATAGACCGCCAACCGGACGTGCTGAGGGGTGGCGACGGTGAGCGTGAACTGGGTCTGTGGATTAAACGGGTTCGGGTAGGAGGGGCTCAGGTGGAAGGGCTGATCGAGCCCCAGGCGAACGACCACTTCCGGGCTGTAGGTCATGAACCCGTCGAAGTCGATCTGCTTCAGCCGAAAGCGATGCCGGCCGGGCGGCAGGGTAGTCACCCGGTGGCTGTAGGCCTTCAGCCCGGAGCGTGTGCCGCCGCCGGCGACGAAGCCGATCACCTCGAATCGATCCCCCGCCGCGTACTGCACCTCGAAGCCGGCGTTGTTCACTTCAGAGAGCGTCTCCCACGCCAGCACCACATCCCCATCGTGCACCCGGGCATCAAAAGAAACCAGCTCGACGGGCAAGATCGTCGACTCCAGCGCCCGATCGACCCGCACCCGGGCGGTGGTGACTTCATTGCGGTCGTCGAGCACGGGCACGCCCGTCTCGGCGAGGTTGGCGAGGATCTGGTCGATGGGCGCTTCCGGCTCGCGCCCTTTCAGGATCGCCCAGGCGCCGGCCACGTGCGGCGCCGCGAACGACGTCCCATTCCCCGAGGCAAAACCGCCGCCGGGAGTAGACGTCGTGATGTTCTCGCCGGGTGCCAGCAGGTCCAAAAAGGAGGCACTGCTCGAAAAGATCGATACCCCATCGATCAGCGACGTCGCTCCGACGCTCACGCTGCTGGACACACACGCCGGCGCTACCATCCCGTCGCTCATCCCACTATTGCCCGAGGCCGCCACCACGGCGATGCCCTTTTGCGCGAGCATGTCGATGGCTGATTTCATGGCCGGATTCAGCAGGTCGCAACTCTCCTCCGAGGTATAATGCCCTCCGCCGAGGCTCAGGTTGACGGCCGCGATCGGGAGGGTATCCGACAGGTCGTATACGTGTTCGAGCGCCGCGATCTGATCAGACACCCACGAGCGGACGCAGGGCTCCGCGCCACAGTAATTCTCGAAGCGAGAAAAGACCTGAATGGCCAGCAGTTCGGCATCCCGCGCCACGCCCGAGAAGAGCTCGCCCCGGCCGGCGACGATGCCGGCCACCCGCGTGCCATGGTCGCAGCCGGCTATCGACGCGTCGCAGTTCGAAGCCGCGCCGGCGCCTATTTGCTCGTCCGTGCCATCCGCACAGAGCGATACCGAGGCGAAGCTGCTCGTCGCGCTGGCATAACCCGTCGAGAAACAGGCCTCGGCCACAACTTTGCCCGCGAGAAACGGGTGCGAGCTGTCTACCCCCGTATCGATGACCGCCACGACCTGGCCAACGCCGGATCCGCCCATGTCCCATGCCTTGTCCGCCCCTATCGTAGGCACGCTCTGGTCCAGCAATGGTTCATAGATGGCGTCTTCCTGGATGGACATAACGAGCGGCGAGGCGCGGAGTGCGTCGATCCCGGCGGCGTCGACCTCGAGGGCGGCGACGGGGAGCCGGCGAAAACCGCGGCGTTCGCGGATACCAGGAAGCGATGCGAGCAGCCGCTCGCGGTCCTCCCGAATGGACTCCTCGCGCTCCATGGGGGATTGTTTTCCCGACGCCGGCGTTTCGGCGTACGTGACGAGGACGGGAAGCGAACCGCGCGATACCGCGGCGGCCCGTAGGGCATCAAATGCGTTCGATTGCAGGGAAGAACGAAGCGGCGCGACGCCGGTGGGGCCGGATTGCGCGAGTGCGGGGCCGGTCTTGCCAGCAAGACCGATAACCAGCAGCGCTACGCCACCCAGTATCCTGGAGAGGGCGAGCATGCGATGGGGAGCTAGTACCGTGGACGAAGGTGGGGTGAGGGGCGGGCGCGGGTTGGGGTGCGCCGATGGGCCCTACCGAAACAATCGTCTGCTCCGAAGCGCGCTTAACGCGGGCATCGCATAAAACGCTGGCATCGTATAAAACAAAGAGCCTCCGAGGTCGATGACCCCGGAGGCGGTAATAAATACTCCCTGTATTCTATTGAGCGGTGTCGCCCGGCTTACTTCGAGAGCACGACGGCCTGGGCGCTCGAGAAGAACTCGCCCGTGGCCTGGATGAAGTAACGGCCGCTGGGCAGATTGTTGGCTTCGAAGCGGAAGAGATGTGCTTCCTGGGCTTCGAGCGAGCCTTCATGCAGGAGGGCGACCTGGCGGCCGATCATGTCGTAGACCGCGAGGCGGACGTGCTGCTGGCGACCCACGGTCAGCGAAAACTGAGTCTGCGGGTTGAAGGGATTCGGAGCGGCCGGCGCGAAGGCGAACATGCCGTCGAGCGCGAGTTCAGCCGTCGCGACATCGCTGTAGGCGAAGGCGCCGTCGAAGTCGATCTGCTTGAGGCGGAAGCTGTGCACCCCGGCGGCGACGTTTGTCACGCGGTAGCTGTAGGACTGCGCATCGTTCGTCGTGCCGAAGCCCGAGACAAACCCGAGCGTCTGGTAGCTATCGCCCACGAGCTGCTGCACTTCGAAGCCGGCGTTATTCGTCTCGCTGGCCGTTTCCCAGGCCAGGACGACATCCGACCCATCGACGAGCGCATCGAAGGCCGTCAGTTCGACCGGCAGCACCCCGTCCGGGATGTTCGTGTAGATGATCGTCATCAGCAACTTGCCGACGATCGGGTCGCCCGATCCGTCGTCGGGGATGACCGTGTTACCGGCGCCGGCCATCGGCACGTTCACGATGCTTCCATTGATCACATCCTTCAAGACACCCGTGGCGTAGGGTGGCAGGTTCCAGGAGATGGTGACATCGCCGTTGTCAAACTGGTCCTTGCGGAATTCGATGGTATGGACGGCCGTAATGTTCGATCCGTCGCCAAAGCGGTAGTCGGCCAGGGTATAGGACGAATTGGTCCGCTGGAAGCGGGCTTCCATGCCCAGGGTCCACGGCGGCAGGTTGTTGACTTCACGCAGGCCGGCTTCTTCGTCATGCCCTTCGGTGGCGCGCACATCGAGGCCGAAGTTGATCGTCGTGCTATGAAGCGGAGTGGAAAGCGTGATCACCAGGTCCACCTGGGGCGGATCATTCGGGCCGGGCTGGGCAGACGCCGAGAACGTGAAACCAAAGAAAATGAGGGCGAGGAAAAGATATTTAGACATGGTGGTCATCTTGGATAGACAAAGGCAGCGCGTGGGCTACCGATCGTCGGGGGGAGCAGGGTGAGGAATTTCCTAAGCCTCAAGTGGCGCTTCGAAGCCGGCGTTCGGTGGATAGATACCGAGTGGTTTTGCCGGGCAAAAACGCCGCTAAAGACAAGGTGATGAAGTATACGGCAGCCATTCGCGCAAGCTGTAGCGAAATGGCGCATCTGGTCGGGAGCTTTTGCTCCGCCGGCATGCGGCGTTTCTATTCGCCGCTATCCCTCTTTCGTACAGGGGTATCGAGCCGAGGCGTACTCCGCGTAGCTTTTTACCATTCGTAGCACCCAGAAACCGTGCGGATTTTGAGGCTCCGGCGGACCCCAACCGGCTCACGATACGGGCGGCGCGCTGGAGCGAACCAAACCACCATCGATGCGTACGAAGGGCGCCGTTGCAGCGCCGCCTTCTTCAAGCGAATTTAGCCAGATGCGCGTTGCAGTGGCCGGCGAGGGCCTGTATTTTGGGTCCCCTGCTCATAGATCCCGTAGCTCAGCTGGCAGAGCATCTGACTTTTAATCAGAGGGTCGCAGGTTCGAGCCCTGCCGGGATCACAAAAACTGGTTGCAGGTTACAGGTGGCCAGGTTGCAGCTTAGGCGGTCCGATGCCTCATAACAACCTGTCTCCTGCAACCTGTCTCTTGCAACTCTTCTGCCCGGGTGGCGAAATTGGTAGACGCGCCATCTTGAGGGGGTGGTGACCGAAAGGTCATGCTGGTTCGATTCCAGTCCCGGGCACAGGCAGACCCGAGGGGTGTAAACCTCTCGGGTTTTTTATTGGGCCGGACTTCGTGGGCCGCATCTCACGAGAAATCCTGGGCGGTCAATCCTGGTAGAGGCGACGGGTAGAGCGCGTGCCCGGCAGAAAGGCAAGCAGCGCCATAAAGACGCAGAAGAACACGAGGGCCGCGGCGGCTAATTCGATCGGTTCTATCATGGCGGTGGCTGGGGTTGGCGCGAGGGATCAGGTAGGGTATCACGTGAGCCAACGGCGCATGTTTCGGCTAGAGTGTGGCCAAAAGGCGCTGCAACAAAACGAGTATGGATCTGCGACACGCCCGTGACATCTCACGGTTATGAAGAGCCTTTTTTCTCACAGTGAGACACAAAAAAGTCGGCGGTGTGGCCCTATCAACACGTCCAACGGCATCCAGGGAATTGGCACGATACTCGTCTGCAGCCGCGCGTACTTGTCAGTACCCGTCCGATCTTCGGCACATCACATCCGCGACGCGCGCGATCAAACGCACGGGTCGCGCCGGCGGGAGAAGCAATCGTGAGCCATCGGCGCGCGCAGTCTTGTAAGACATTTATGACACTTTGCGCACATTCTCGGAATGTATCCGATTATATTTATGGCTCCCCTTCCCCACTGGCTACTCTTCCACTCCAATTTGTTGGGATTTATGCGACAGAGCAGTACAAATTCATGGGGCACCGCTGTAAGTCTGGCCGTGGCTATACTGGCTTTCCTCTTTATCTTTCTCTCCGTAGCCATTCTTGGCCTCGGGGGATGATGGGTAGAAGTTGACGCAAAACGCGCGTGCATGCCGTGCTCCAGATGCGACGGAGCGATAGAAATCCCTCATTTCATTCGACACTCGGTTTCATCCGGAGCACGGCTGCCATGTATATAGGGCGGGCCCTCCCCACTCGTCGTGTCAGTCGGACGCTCGATCGATCCCCTGAACCTCCTCCCAGCGCTTCGGCACGTGGCCTCCCAGATCCCGAATGCGTGTCTTGATCGACTCGATCCGCTTCCGTTGATCGGCATTCTGGCCTTTATCCGAACGCATCATATCCAACGCCTCGATATACTGATCGAGCGCGCGTTCGCGGTGACCTTTCGTCGAGTCTTTTTCTGCGCTTTCGAGCAGGAAACCGCTCAGGTTTTGCTCGACCCTTTGGCGCAGCATCACGGCATTGGCTTCGCCGAGTTGAACACGGTAGGTCTCGATGGCTTCGATGACGCGGTTCAACTGCTCGACCTTCGGCGGGCGCTCGCCTGCGCCGTCGCCGGCATCCGACCCGACGGCATTTAGCAGCCCTTCGATGTGTTCCTGGGCGAACTTCCGCTCGGTCACATACATGCGCGCGACCCACTCCTGCGGCGACGGTTTTAAGGAGAGCAGCCCCTTTTCGTAGAACGGCACAAGCTCTCGAAGGTGGCGAATCGCGTCCTGGCTGCGGGCGAGGCGAACGTCCAGGTCGCGCGAGCGGCGCATTGTGGCCAGGTGTTCATTCAACGCGCGCATGGATGTGACGATGCGCGCTTTAACCGTGCCATCGCATTTCTGGCAAAGCCCTTCCCGCGAAAGCGAGAGGAACCATCCCTTATTTCCACACCACGTACATTGGCGCATAGCCCCAGCCCATTAAAATCCGGCCAATTAAGAGACCGATTAAGAGCCTACCGAGAGATCTAGCTGCATCCGAGGATGCCGGAACGATACGTCCTGTGCCTGTCGCAACACCCCCTGACACTTCCATCACGCCGGAAACGGGCCGGCACTTACTTCTAGCCTGCACCGTCTCTGGACCAGCGCTCTGCGCGGCACATATTGGCTCTCTTACTACTCACGTTACAGGACACAGTTGCATCATGGGCGGAGCAATCTGCCGACCGAATTCCCCGATGAACCGGCACCATTGTTGCCGATTAATTTATATCGTCCCAAACTGAAACGGGGCGATAGGCCCTACGGTGCGTTGTCCCGCGCCTGCTGCACATCTGGCTACTCCAGGGGCCGCTTTCTCACCAACAGACGATCCGCCGGCCCCTGTTTTCAGGGTGCCTTTTTTGCTTCTGCCCCAGGATCAGTAACCTGAATCCGCCATGTTTACCCCCTTGCGTACCCTGGCAAGGCGTACATCGGCCGATGTACCCAGCCCGGCACGTGTTCTTGTAGTCGACCCGCACCCAATCATTGGCGACGCGGTACGTGTGCTCCTGAATCCAACCGCTGACCTCGCATTTGCAGGGTTCGCTTCCACGGCGCGGGAGGCTCACCGTGCGGTGGCGCGCACCGCGCCGCACGTGGTGCTCCTTGAACTCTCGTTGGAAGACGGGTACGGGCTCGACCTCGCCGTTCAACTGCTCATCCACCATCCCGAACTTCGCATCCTCATCTACACGATGTATGCGGAACACGTTTTTGCCGAGCGAGCAATCGAGGTAGGGGCCGCCGGCTACCTTATGAAGCGCGTCGAACCACACGAATTACTTGAGGGCATCCGCCGCGTGCTTCGCCAGGAGACCTACCTCAGCCAGGCCGCCACCGCCCGCCTCCTCAACAAAATCACCCGTCGCCCCACGCGCGACCGTAGCCATACCCTCGAACGCCTCACCCAGCGCGAACTTGCGGTGCTGCTCATGCTCGGCGAAGGCTCGACCCCTCACGATATCGCCCATCGCCTCAATCTGGATCGGAAAACGGTCGAAACCCATCGGCGCCGCGTCAAAGAAAAACTCGGCTTTGAGAGCGTTTCGTCCCTCCTCCATTACGCCACCAACTGGCGCCACGCGCAGGGCGCCCTCGAACCACCACTCGAAACGACCTTATCCTGAACCCACTCTCATTTGACGTAATTACGGGATAGGATCCACTATAAAAATGCGTTATGATATCGATGACCGGCGTACCGCCGGATGTTCTCATCCCTATCGACCGCTCTGAAAAAACCAGATCCACTCCCCGACCCGCCGGGCCCGGCGCCCCCTGAAGCGCCCGAGCCGCCCGAGATGCCCGCGCCGCCCCTGCGTCGCTGGGCGCGTCCCGATCCGGACTGGAGCCGGACGGATCCCCGGTATCAGAACAAGGATCCCCGCTGGGCGACCACCGACCCCAAGTTCGCCAGTAAAGATCCGAAGTTTGAGAAGAGCGACGAAAGGTGGTCCCGTATCGATCCCAACTGGAAAATCGAGAAGAAGCCAGGGGATTGACCAAAAAAACACGGCCGGCGAAGGATTGCTCGCCGGCCGGGCCGTGGTGGAAAACGGTACTGAGGGGCCCTGCCCTAGCTCTGATACATCAGCTCTTCCGTTTTAACCCGGCGCTGCAATCGCGCATACAGCTCCCATAACGCGGTTTTTGAAGCGTCGGACGCCAGCATCGAAGTGGCTTCCTCATATCCGATCCAGCGGTAATCCGCTTGCGGATCGTTTGGCTGGATGGACTCGGAATCGACTTCGACGCCGAAGCAATACTGGGGCAGCACGAACCGTCCGTTCGCGATCGTGTAATGCCCGGCGAACTGCGAGGCCGGCACGGCATTCACGCAATCAAGCACCATGAATCGCTCCTCGCCGACATCCAACCCCGCTTCCTGCCCGCTTTTGCGCCTCGCGGCCTCGATGGGGGTCTCGAGTTCCTGGCCCTTGCCCGAAATACCTTGCCAGCTGTCTTTCTCCGGCCGCTGAAACACGGCGAATTTTACATCCTGATCCACGACACGATACGGGAAGACGAGCACTTGAAAGGGTGTACGAGTCATAGTTCGTATCCTCGGTTGATTAGCATGACGAGAGATGAGGGGATGAAGATAATGTTAAGAAGAATTAATGCAGGACAAACATCAAGGGCAACAGCACACTGTGAAAAAGTGCACCCTATCCAACTTTTCTACGATCAATCGATCCGCCAGTCGAGCATGCGCTCCTGGTCAAACAGGAAACGCCCCTGAAACGGTCGGCCGCTCAGGAGATACGGCATCCAGATCCGATCATCCTCCCACATTTCTTCGTAGGGGATCGCGTCCATATCGGTCCAGAGCGGGACTGCCTCATCGGTTTCTGTAGGCTCGCCGATGAGTCCCCCGGCGCGGAAGACATGGACGTGGATCGAGTAGCCGTCGACAAACTGAAACCTCAGTTCGCCGCCTTTCTCCAGGGTCGTGGGGGTGACGAGCAGTTCTTCCTGGACCTCGCGGATGGCGCCCTCATGCGGGGCCTCGCCGAACTCGAGCCGGCCGCCCGGGCCGTTGATTTTCCCTGCACCGAGGCCTCTTTTTTTGCGGATCAACAAGACCTTCCCGTCCTGCACGACAAACAGCAACGTCGCCGGATCCACGGGCCGCCAGACGTTCCAGTCGATGTCCGCCAGAGTGGTGGCCGCGAGGACCAGCTCGGCCCTCAACGCGTCGAGACGGTCGTGAATGTCGTGCGGCAGGGCCGTATCAGGGTTGCGCAGCACTTCGGCGTACAGGGCGTGGGCATGTTGAAGCCAGCGTTGCGCCTCCGCGCGCCCGGCTTCCCCCCGCTCGAGCAGCACCAGCTGACCCCGCTCGTTCAGCAAATCCGCCAGCGCCAGCGCCTTCTCCCCACTCCATCCGCCGAGCTCCCGACACCGGGCCAGCAACGCGATCCGGTGGAGCGCGTCGAGCCCGCCGGCATCGAGACCGAGCAGATCCCGTAACGCCTCGTCGATCTCCCGGCGCGCTTCGTCGTACGCATGCATGCTTTTATGAAACAGGACGCGCGCCAGGACCTGGACGAGTTGCTGGATCTGCCGCAGTATGGTGTCGCGGGAAAACATATCAGGGAGAGGGATCGGTTGGAGGTGCCGGCCGGCGCAGCGCCCGCGCCACGCCATACAGACTTATGAGCACCCAGAAGGCCTCGACGATAAATGCGGACAGATTAAACGCATAATGGAGCGAAACCAGCACACCCGCCGCTCCCGCGGCATTGATGGCGGAGTATGCCAGGCTGTCGCTGCGGAGCCGGCCGATCTGCAGCAACGCATACGCCACCAGAATCGCCGCAACGCCGGCCAGCCCTACGATATCGTACCACGCATGTGAAATCGTCATCCCTCCTCGTAATCATGCCAGGCATCCGGTTAATGCGCCCCTCAGGGCCCCTTAACCCTTGAACCTTGAACCTAAAACCGTTAGAATAGGTGCCGGCCGCCCACGAAAGCAAGCCGGCCCCACGACCCGGCCCTCACCCCTCGCCTCTCACGTCTCATGCGTTTCGTTTCGATAGTGTTCTTGCTCCTGGTAACCATCGTAGCGGCCTGTGCGCAGAAACCGTCCAGATATCCTGACCCACTTTCGCCGGAGGATGCCCTCGCTTCCTTCGAACTCGTCGAGGGGTTCACGGTGTCCGTCTTTGCCGCCGAGCCGGCCGTGGCGGACCCTGTCGAACTCGTGTTCGATGAACGCGGCCGTGCCTGGGTGGTGGAGATGCCGGACTACCCCGACAAGCCGGCGCTCGGCCAGGGCCGTAGCCGCATCGTACTCCTCACCGACACCGACGGCGACGGCCGGGCCGACCGCCGCACCGTATTTGCCGACAACCTCTCCGAAGCCACCAGTGTCCTCCCCTGGAAAAATGGCCTGATCGTCACCGCCGCGCCGGACATCCTTTACCTGGTCGACTCGGACGGCGACGACCGCGCGGACAGTCGTGACATCCTCTTCACGGGTTTCTTCGAGAACAATTCGGAAGCCCAGATCACCAATCTGAGGCTCAACCCGGACGGCTGGATCTACGCCGCCAACTTCGGGCAGGCCGGCACCATCACCTCGCCGCTGCTCCCCGGCGTCATGGTGCATGTCCAGGGCGCTGATTTCCGCTTTCGGCTGGACCCGCCCCGCTTCGAGCCGGCCGCCGGCCCCACCCAGTTTGGCCAGGCCGTCGACGCCTGGGGAAACCGATTCGGCACCCACAACACGCAGCACATCAACCAGTTCGTCATCCCCTGGCACTACCTGCACCGACACCCGCACCTGCGGTCCGCCGCCAGCATCGTGAACATCTCCGACCACGACCTGCGGATGTACCAGCGCACGCCGGCCCCCTACTGGCGCGCCACACGCACCGCCCGCCGGCAACAACAATACGACGAAGCCGGCTCGGGCCGCGTCGAATACGCCGCCGATCATTTCACCGGCTCCTCCGGGGGCACCGTGTACGATGGCGACCTGTTCCCCGAACGGTACCGCGGGGCGGTGTTCACCGGCGACGTCGCCGGCAACCTGGTCCACCGAGACTCGCTGGGCGAAAAGGCCGGCAGCCCGGAGTTTATCGCCAAGCGCCCGTTCGACGAACAGGAGCGGGAGTTTATGGCCTCGACGGACCCCTGGTTCCGGCCGGCCCACTTCACCATCGGCCCCGATGGCGCGCTGTATATCGTGGACATGTACCGCCAACACATTGAAACACCGGTGTCGATTCCGGAGGACTTGAAGGAGGATATGGACTTCTACGCCGGCGAGGACCGCGGCCGGCTCTTCCGCATTGCCCCGACCGGCGCCGCCCCGACACCATTCGTCTCGCTCCACGACGCCTCGACGGCCAACCTCGTCGCCGAGCTGGCGCACCCGAACGGCTGGCGCCGGCGTACGGCGCAGCGGCTGCTCCTCGAACGCGACGATCCCGCGGCCATCGACCCCCTTCGCGCCACCCTGGCCGGCCACGACGCGCCGGCACGTCTCCTAGCGCTTTATTTGCTCGACGCCCTCGACGCCCTCCGCGAGACTGATATCCGCGCCACTTTCCAGGATGCCGAAGCGGGGATCCGCATCCACGCCCTCCGGTTGTCGGAGGCGTATCCGGCGCTCGCTTCCGATGCCCTGGCCCTGCTCGAGGACCCTACTCCCCGGGTGGCGATGCAGGCCGCGCTCTCGGCCGGCGATCGCACGGGCCGGACCGTCACGGATGCGCTGGCCGGCTTCGTGGAACGCCATGCCGGCGACCGCTGGATGCGCCTCGCCGTCGTCAGCGCCCCCCCCGGCGCTTCACACAGCATGCTGGCCGCCCTGGAACGCCGCGGCTTTTTCAACGTGCAGGACCCCGCACGCGCGGCGTTCCTGCAAGAAACCGCCAGCGTGCTTACGGCCCGCAGCGATGCGGATGAGCTGAATCGGTTCATCGACTTCCTGGTGGATCACCCGGAGCCGTTCTGGCTCGCCGCCGGCTTCACGGGGATGAAGGAAGGCCACAAAGCCGGAACCACCCTCCCACTCAACGACCGCGCCGCAGACAACTTGCAGGCATTTATCCGCTCATCCTCCGAGATCGTTCAACAACTCGCCGGCGACATCCTGGCGCTCACCCCGACGCGCTGAACCCATGGCAGCCACCGCCCAGAATCCCTCTCGCCGCCGCTTTCTAGCCACGATTGCCGGCGGAGCCACCCTGGCCGGCTGCCGACCCGAAGCCGCGCCGGCCGACCCTTGCATGGACGTCCGCTCCCTCTCTGACGCCGACCGCCAGACGCGAACCGCCACCAATTACGTGGCCCAAACCGCGCTCCCGGATCAGCGCTGCGACACCTGTCAGTTCTGGTTGCCCCCAACCCCGGGTTCAACCTGCGGGGGCTGCGTGGTGGTGAAAGGCACGATCCACCCCGAAGGACATTGCACGTCGTGGGCCCCCGTGGCAGTCGGTTAGGGAGTTACCGGGACCAGGCGAAGCGCATTCCCCGCAAGGATCTTCGTGAGCACGTCGACCGGAAGGTTGAGGTGGGTGAGCAGATCGTACATCCGGTTGTCGAAGGCGTCGCGGCCGAAGAAGAGGCGGTCCTGATAGTCGATCATAAACTGGCGCGTAAACGCGAGGTCGCGAGAGAGGGCCGTATGGGCCGAGCCGGCGGAGAGGTCGCAGTTCAGGTTCGGGTAACGATCGAGGTATTGGAGGAGCAGGCCTTTGCGCACCACCGGTTTGCCGGCGGGGTATTGCTCCGTGGCCACGTCCGCGTCTTCCGAAATTTCACGCCAGAATCCCGGGGCGTGCCCCAGAAACTGCGTTCCGGGGCAGAGGCGCAGCGCCGGCTCCATCGTCTCCAGATCGCCCCCATACCACCATTGCCGGTCGGCGGGTACCGCGTGACGGGGGAACGTCACATCCAGATGGAAGATAACGGGCAGGCCGAGTTCGCCGGCGTAATGAAAGAGGCGCAGGGCATCCGGATCGTCGTAACGCATGCGGAGCTTGAATTCCCCAAACACCCGCACACGATGGATGTCGACCGCCGCCTTTAGTTTCGCGTGGGCATACGGATCGCGGGGATCGACGGTCGTCCCCGGAATAAACCGATCGGGGTACCGCTCGGCGAGTTCGATGACATCGGCGAAGGTGATGCCAACACCGGTAGGGTTGTTGGTGGCGTAGTAGTTCGGGGAGATCTCGCGCTCAGGCGCTTCCCAGCTAATGAGCCACGCCATATCGATGCCGGCGGCGTCCATGTTCTCGATCGTCCGCGCTCCGTTGAATCCGAGCCAGCGCGGGTGGCAGTGTACATCGATGACGCGCGGGGACGCGCGGGGTATCGAGAGCGGCCAAACGGCGCCAAGAAGAGCGGCGCTGCCAAGGTGTAGAAACGAACGGCGATTATACGCCGGCGCGGTATCCGGGCTACTCATGAGCAAGTGGAATCAGCCTGGTTCCAGGGGGGGATTTACTTCCAGCCAGCGTTTCGCGGACTCGCGATCCCTCAGGATCACGACCGGTTCGGGGGCGCCGACCATCACGTGGATCGTCTTTAGGAGGACGTAGTCGACTTGCCTCCTCAAAGACACAGCCGCGCCGGGGCAATCCCTGAGGAGTGGCTGCATCTCCCTCTTGATAAAGGCCACGATGGCCAGCAGCGACTTGTAATCCACATCGAGCATATGGATCTCCACGCCGTCCCACATGTGCCGATAGGTGAGGTGAGCCCGACTCAACTCCACCATCCGGCCTATCGCCTCCAGTATGTCTTCTCCATCCACTTCGCCGAAGAAGGCGATCGTAATGACGTGGTGATCGTGATCTACCGCATGCCAAAAGCTCATAGGGTCGCGCGCAATGATTCAGGCAAAGCAGTGCCGGGTACGAGGCCGGACAAAGCGGGAGCACGTTCCAGAGGGCGCGGTGAAGGAAGGGCCGCGTGAGCAGGGAGGCGACGGCTGTTTACACGCTTGAATATAGCGGTGCAGAACACACCATCAAGTAACGCAAGTGCGCTAAAATAAGACAATGTTGCGGTGCAAATCGGACATGCACGCGGGAGTCGTGCGGATCATGGCGGGATTGCGCAGGTGATGACCGCTTCCAGAAAGGCATTCGGGTTCTCCCATGGCACGCGGTGGGCTGCCCCGGGGATGATTTCGTGGCGGGCGCCCGGGATGGCCGCGACAGCGCTTTGGGCCGAGCGCGTAAAGACGGGGTCGTCGGCACCTGTCAACCACAACGTTGGGACGTCGATCGTGCGCCCCAGATCGGGCAGCAGATCGCGTTGGCGGCCCTTCGAGTAGGCGGTGAACATCCGCGCGATGGGCTGGCGCTCCCGAGGTACTGTGTGATCGTGGCAGAGCGCCGGCCGCCCGCCGAATACGGGCTGGGCATTCCAGTCCTCCATCACCCGGTCGATGGGTTCCTCAAGGAAACGCCGGGCCCAGACGGCGTCCGTCTCACGTCGACGAACGCGGGCCTCCTCGTCGGCAAGGCCCGTGTCCGCGCCGACGAGGATGGCGCCATTCCATAGTGTCGGATCCGCGAGGAGGGCGTGCAGCGCGAGGCGGGCTCCGAGCGAATACCCCAGCACCACGCGTGCATGGGGCTCGCCTGCCACACGAACCGAAGTGGTGAACGCCTCCGCCCACGCCTCCATCGAGTCCGCCAGTGTGGCATATAAATCCACCAGGTGGACCTTCAGGCCAGCCGCTAAGAATCGTGGAACGAAAGCCTTCCACACGGCCGGCGTCTGCAGATTGCCGTGGATAAGCCAGAGATCGGGCGCAGGCGAGGACAAGCCGGGCAACGGGATCAGGATTTAACGGCTACGCTCACGCGCGACATCACATCCCCCTGGCGGATGGCTTCCACGATATCCTGCCCCTTCACCACCTTGCCAAACACCGTGTGTTTGCCGTTGAGGTGCGGCTGCGGGCTGTGTGTGATAAAAAACTGGCTGCCGTTGGTATTCGGGCCCGCGTTGGCCATGCTGATCACCCCGGTTTCATGGCGGAGCGGATTGCCCTTCGTCTCGTCCTCGAACTGATACCCCGGGCCGCCGCGCCCCGTCCCGGTGGGGTCGCCCGTCTGGATCATGAAATTGGGGATGACCCGGTGAAAGGTGACGCCGTCGTAAAACCCTTCGCCGGCCAGGAATGCAAAGTTATTAACCGTTTTCGGGGCGTTTTCGGCGTAGAGTTCGAGTTCTATCGTGCCGCGATTTGTCACGATCGTAGCCGTGTAGGCGGCCTTAGGATCGATCTGGACCGCCGGCGGCGTTTTCCACTGTTGGTTGCTCATACGTAAATAGAAATTGATTGGGGGAAGGGTGCAAACGTACGGAATCGGGTACGCTGCGCCAAGTGCAGCGCGGAAAAGAGCGCGACTTCAGCAGCCGAGATCCAGCCTCGCGGCCGGATCGTTGGCCGGCGTGCACTGGCCTGAGGGCAGGTTGGCCGGCGCATAACGGGCCAGGGCAGGGTCGTGCAACGCGTCCGTGAGGAACAGCGTCAGGTCCACGATCTCCTGGTCCGTCAGGTCCAGCGGCCGAAAGAACACCGGGGCACGCTCCACCGGCAGGTCGACGGCGGGGATCGCGTCATTATAATACTCAACCACCTCACGCAGCGACGTAAACGACCCGCCGTGGCCATAAAAAGGGCTGTCTTTGAGGTTGTACAACTGGGGGACTTTGAATTTGAATTCGTCGTCCACCTGCCCCGTAAACCCACCGCGACCCAGGGACGACACGTCATCGCCGAGCACGCCGGCGCCTTCCAAGTCGGGCATCCCCAGCGCATAAAACGCCATCTGGTTGAGAGCGGGGCCCGTGTGGCAGGTCTCGCAGCCGGCCTTGTCGAAGAAGAGGATCGCACCGCGTTTCTCGGCGTCGCTCATAGCGTCCGTCTCGCCGCGGAGCCACCGCTGAAACGGCGCCTGGTCCGCCATGAGGGTGCGCTCGTACGCGGCGATAGCCAGCCCCATGGACTCGACCGTGACGGGCTGCCCGGGAAAGGCCTGCTCCCAGAGGTCGGCATAGGCGTCATTGGATTCTACAATCGACTGCGACAGGTCGTCCATCCGGTGTTTCGTCAGAGCCGCGATGGCCTGGGTTTCGAGGCCGTCGTACCCCAGCCTGTTGACTTCGTGGAAGGGGTCGCCCTCCCACGCTGCTTCGGTACCCCGGTTTGGGCCGCGGGCGCCGGAATCGCCGGCCCAGCCCATGACATCCTGAAACGCACTATTGAGGACCGACGGGGAGCGGATGCCCTGCACGTCGAGATCGGGCACGCCATAGGCCATATTGCGCGTCCGTCCTTCGCCATTTTGTCCCCACCCGGAACCGCCCTCTCCGATGGCCTGGCGCCGGCCCGCCGCGAAGCCCGCGCCGGCGTGATGGCAGGTGGCGCACGCGTAGGTGCCCGCTCCCGCCGGGTTGCGCCATGTGGTCGCCAGCGCGGTTTCGTGGAACAACAACTGGCCGAGTTCGACCTTCTGGGCCGTGATCGGGTTGGCGGGATCCTGCGGTATCGAGGCGTACTCGTCGCCCGCCGGCAGCACGAAGTTGTCGAGACGGCGCTGCCCTCCGATCGTGATGATCTCCGTGAGGGTGGCATCCAGATCGATATCCGTGGGCGGTTCGGACGACGTGGCGTCGCAGCCGGCCAGCCATGCGCTCGAAACGAGCATGCAGGCCATTCCGATCGCAGCGAGACGGTGGTTCATGATAGGCCGGAAGTCGCTTGTTCCGATCAGCTGGTGGGGAGATCCTGCGCGAGGTCGTGGATTTCAAGCACCCGGACTTCCGACCACGCGCTCACGCCCAGCGGGTTCACCGAACGGACGCGCCACCAGTAAATGTAGGTCGGCACCAGTTCGCGGATGAGCACGCGCTCCCCGCGGATACCATCGAGATCGGCCGAACGTCGTAAGAAGTTTTCTTCCAGGGATACCTGGATGTGGTAGGTACTGGCGCCAGCCACATCATCCCACTCAAAATAGATGTCGCTAGGCATGTCCCCGACGCCCGAGAGTGGCGAAATGAGCTGTGGGATTGCGGGTGGAAGGGCCGCGGAGGCCGGCTTGAACTGGCGCGTCTCCGACCAGTCGCTGTATCCCGAACCGTTGGAGGAGCGGATCCGCCAATAATATATCGCCCCGACTTCGAGATCCCGTACAATGTACTGGATGCTGTTCAGGGCTTCGTCGTCGACAATTAGTGCGCTAAACGAAGGATCGGACGCGACCTGAAGGTGATACGTCTCCGCTTCGGTAGCCGAATTCCACTGGAGTTCGAGCACGTCGGGCTCGCTCGCGGAGCCGTTCACGGGAGCGACGAGGGTGGGTACTTCGGGGAGTTGGGCCGTATCCACGACGCCGCAGCCGGCGAGCACATGAACGAGGCTGAGGGCGACCATCACGAAGCGCGCGGCAGGGGAGCAAACGCGCTGTATGGCAGGATTCTTCATGGTATGTACTGGGTAATCCGTAGTGGTATTCGACACCGTGGGTACTTCGGGTGGGAAGATACGGCACGCGCAGACGTTTATTCCAGGTCTATTCGCGTTGCACTTCATTGATGCAACTGGTAAGATATGCCCGGCGGACCTTCCCGTTCCCGCCGTCTCTCATCCTACGGTTCAACACTCCGATGACGCTGCTTCATGCTCGCGCTGTTGCGCTTTCCAACCTCGCCCGAATCGGCTCGACATGCTGGCTGGCCACCACCCTCCTCTTCGCCGGCTGCCAGTCCGGTCGGCCGAACGATGTCGGTCCCCGGAAAATCGAAGTGCTTTTTCTGGGTCACGACAGCCGTCACCACGACAGCGAAGCCTACGCCCCGATGCTGGCCTCGGCGCTCGCGCTGGAAGGCATCCATATCAACTACACGAGCGATCCGGCGGACCTGAACCCGCAGACGCTGGCGCTTTACGACGCACTCATCCTGTACGCCAACCACGATTCGATCGCCCCCAGCCAGGAAAAAGCATTGCTCGACTTCGTAGCGTCGGGCAAGGGGTTCGTGCCCATCCATAGCGCCTCCTACTGTTTCCGCAATTCGGACGACTTCGTCGCGCTCGTCGGCGCCCAGTTCAAATCCCACGAAACAGGCACGTTCACCGCGGAAACGATCGCCGCCGACCACCCGATCGTCGCCGGCCTGGCGCCGTTCGAGACCTGGGACGAAACGTACGTCCACGACCTCCATAACCCCGATCGCACGGTGCTTCAGGAGCGCGTGGAGGGCGACCACCGTGAGCCCTGGACGTGGACGCGGACACACGGCGACGGACGCGTCTTCTACACGGCCTACGGACATGACGAACGGACGTGGTCTAACCCCGGCTTCCACGACCTCGTCAAGCGCGGCATCCTCTGGGCCGTCGGCGACGACCTGGCCGGCCGCTGGGAGCAGCTCTCCTTACAACCCCTTACGTACGTCCCCCACGACAGCATCCCGAACTACGAAAAGCGGGATCCACCGCTCGACTTCCAGCACCCCCTCGCGCCCGAATCGTCCATGGCCTACATCCAGGTGCCGCCTGAATTTGAGCTGCAGCTGTTCGCCGCCGAGCCGGACATCCTCAAGCCGATCGCCATGGCCTGGGACGAACGCGGCCGGCTCTGGGTCATCGAAACGCAGGATTACCCGAATACCGTCAACCCCGACCACACCGGCACCGACCGCATCAAGATCCTGGAAGATACCGACGGCGACGGCCGCGCCGACCGCTTCACGATCTTCGCCGACAGCCTCAACATCCCCACAAGCCTCACCTTCGCCAACGACGGCGTGATCGTCTCGATGGCGCCCCACTTCCTCTTTCTGAAAGATACCGACCGCGACCACCGGGCGGACCTCCGCGAGGTGATCCTCCCCGGATGGGGCACCTTCGACACCCACGCGGGCCCGTCGAACCCGTAGCGCAGGTTCGACGGGCCCGCGTGGGTGTCGCAGGTGCCCCATCCGGTGAGGATCACCTCGCGGAGGTCCGCCGGGTCGTCGCCGCCGGTATCTTTCAGAAAGAGGAAGGG
>JAWXAX010000068.1 GCA_034439735.1 Rhodothermales bacterium
AACAAGGGCGATTGCCCGCCGCCGGCGTGTGATCCGGCGCGTGAGGAGTGCCCGCCG
This sequence comes from Rhodothermales bacterium, assembly GCA_034439735.1. Lineage (NCBI taxonomy): Bacteria > Pseudomonadati > Rhodothermota > Rhodothermia > Rhodothermales > Rhodothermales bacterium. The sequence continues at coordinate 58 of JAWXAX010000068.1, forward strand.
CCGGCGTGTGATCCGGCGCGTGAGGAGTGCCCGCCGCCGGCGTGTGATCCGGCCACGGGCGCCTGCCCACCGCCGCCCGGCAAGAAATCCGCCGCGAGCGTCGATGAGATCGAGAACGGCCTCGTCGTGCGCGTCGTCGGCGTGGCGACGCAGCTGGGTCTGGAGGCCGACTATGTCCTGATCGAGACGGGCGATGACCGCTTCGTCCGCATCAGCGGCGAGGTCGAAGGCGTTTCCGAAACCGGGTTCTCGATCCGCGGCTGGTCGATCCAGGTCGACGCCTACACCCCGGTTTTCAACGAAAAGTTCGAGCAGATCACCCTTCAGGACATCACCGACGGCCAGCTCGTCATGGTGTTCGGTGAATTCCAGGAGGAAGGCTCGATCCGTGCCTACCACATCGAGTACCGCCAGGCGGCGCGCGATCAGTTCGCGTTGTTCGGCCCGGTGACGGCCATCGACGAGACGGGTGTGACCGTGTGGGACGTCTTTTTTGAGTACTCCGACGACTCCCGCTTCGAATTCGGATACAACGAAGTGATCAGCCGCGAGGATATCCAGCTCGGGCAGATCGTGGAGGCCGTTAGCGTCCCGATCGCCGGCCAGGAAGGCTGGCGGATCGATGTGCTGCGCGTGCAGGACCGCCAGAACGACGGCGGCCGGCTGAGCGGCCTCATCGAGAACCTCACCGACACCGGCTTCACGGTGCTTGGTCAAAACGTCTCGATAAACGAGTTTACGAATATTCGCAACCGCCAGTGGGAGACCATCGGGTTTGATCAGCTTGCCGAGGGCAAGGCGGTCGACCTGTACGGTAACTTCGAGGGCGAAAATGGCTTCAAGCCGTTTGAAGTGGTCCTCAACGGGAAAGAACGTGAGGAGATCGAATTCTGGGGCGTGATTGCCTCCGTCGAGGGCGACGAGATCGTTGTCGGCGGCGTGCCCTTCCAGTTCGTGCAGGGCTCGAAGATCTATACGGACCAGGGCGAAGGCACCCAGGATGGTCTGTCTTCCGGCCTGTACGTATCGATCGTCGGCCTCGCGTCAGGCGATGGCACGTTCTTCGTCGATCGCATCTATGTACCTCGTCAGGAGGACCGCAGCGTGCGGGTCGCCGGCGAAGTGGAGTTCATCGACGAATTTGGCCTGTCCCTGTGGGGCGGTTCGGTGGTATTCACCCCGTACACCCAGTTCCATAACCAGCAGTACCAGCCCGTCGAGCGGGATAACATTCAGCTCGGCGACGTGGTGAGTGTCTGGGGTGTGTATCGGGAAGATGGGACCATCGAGGCGCACTCTGTTGAGCTGCGCGCCGGCAACCAGAGCAATCTGACCCTGCTGGGCGCCGTGCAGTATTACGATGGCCAGACGCTCCAGGTGGGCGATGTATCGTTCCTGATCAACGACCAGACGCAATACTTCGAAGAGAACGGTACGGCGGCCGGTGACGGCGGCGCCACCGGCAAGGCTGCGCGTCGGAAAGACCTGTCGTGGGGGCCGTTCGCCGGCCAGCGCGTGCAGTCGTTCGACCTGGCCGCGGGTACCCTCGTCGAAGTTCTCGGCGCGCAAGATGAGTCGGGACAGTTCGTGGCGGTCGTGGTGCGTCTGCGCGATGAAACCGGCCAGACCCGTCTCGCCGGCAAGATCGAGTCCGTCGAAGGCGAGACGCTGCGTATCCGCGGCCGGCTCGTCCGGACGACACCGAACACGGAAGTCGTGAACGAAAACTTCCAACCGATCGCCCTGGCCGACCTCGTCGCGGCTCAAGGCGTGCAGGTGTTCGGTCAGATCCAGAACGACGGCTCGGTGGATGCCTACCGGGTCGAACTCCGGCCCGATGCACGGGAGGAAATCGAGTTCTGGGGCCGCGTAGGCTCGATCCAGGGGGACGTGTTGTTCGTCGAGAACATGCCGTTCCATGTGACCGAGTTTACGTTCTTCACGAGCGAAACCGGGGATCCGGCGGATCTTACCACACTCGTCTCCGGGCAGCAGATTCTGGTGTCGGGTGAGTTTGACATTGCCGGCCTACTGAAAGCGACCCTCGTCTTCGTGCCGAAGCAACGGGTACAACTGTACATGAGCGGCGCGGTGGAACTGGTCGAGGAAGGCCGGCTCGTCGTGCAGGGGTACGACATCGTGCTTACGGAGTGGGCGTCGGTGATCGATGCGAACTACCAGCCGGCCGACGTCTCGTCGCTCGAAGTGGGCCAATTCGTCTATATCTCCGGCGAACTCAGCGGCGCCGGCGCCGTGACCGCCCACTATCTCCAGTTCTTCGGCACCAACGTCCAGGAACTGGAACTCCGCGGCGCGATCGCGGCCCTCGATGGTGAGCTCATGGTGGTCAGCGGGCGCACGTTCGTGATCAGCGAAAACACGTTCTTGCACAGCTTCGACGGCAGCCAGCTCGGTCTGGGTGCCCTGCAGCCGGGCCTCAAGGTCTCGGTCGTGGGCAAGCCGGGTGAGGGCGAGTACCTCGCCGCCGTGAAGGTGTTTGTCGAGAACCAGGACCAGGACGAGCAGGTCCGGATGCGCGGCGCGATTTCGCAGGTCGGCGTAGACGGATTTGTGATCCTGGGCCGGCAGGTCGTATTCAACGAATACACCAACCTGTTCGGCGAAGGCTACGTAAAGATCACGGTGGACCAGTTGACGGATGGTCAGGTGCTGACGGTATTCGGCAGCCTGAACAACGAAGGCGTGGTCAACGCCTATACGGTCGAAGCGTTTGTGTTTGATCTCGAGCAGCTCGAGTTCCGCGGGGTGGTCGATGCCTTCGAGAACGGCGTCGCCAGCATCCGCGGATTCTCGATCGCGGTGAACGATCAGACGTTCATCCAGAATGAAAAAGGCTTCCCGATCGGCACCGAGGTGCTGGCCCCGGGGACGCTGGTCCGTGTCATCGCCCTTCCGGGCGAAGGCGACCAGTTCTTCGCGCGCTGGATGCAGGTCGGCGCCGGCCAGGAGGACCGCGGGGTCAATCTGAGCGGCACGATTGCCTCGATCGACAAGAGCCGGCGGCTCCTCACCGTCTACGGCCGTACGGTCGTGGTCGAGGAATACGCCGACGTGATCAGCGAGACCTTTGAACGGATTCCGTTCCAGGATCTCGTGGCGGATAAAAAGGTGCGCGTCTACGGCTTCTATGAAGACGGCGGCCGCATCCGCGCCTGGCGGATCGAGAGCGTCGGGGCGGAAGACCGCGAGCTCGAACTCCGCGGCACGATCGAGTCGATCGCGGGGTCGACCCTCGTCGTCCGTGGCATCTCGTTTGTCGTCGGCGCCCAGACGTGGATCGATGGCGGACAGGGCACACCGTTCCCGGTTGCCAACCTCGAAGCCGGCATGCAGGTCGCGCTGTCGGGCGCGCCCCAGGAGAACGGCAGCTACGCGGCTCGCTGGATCCAGGTCCAGTCCGGCAACGAAGACCGCAACATCCGGCTCTTCGGGGGCGTCGTCGAAGCCAATGCCGACCAGCGGGTGCTGGTGATCCGGAACCACCGGATCTTCCTGAATGAACATGCGCAGATCGTGGGTGCCCAGTACGAGCCCATCTCGTTCGCCGGCCTCCCGGTCAACGGGCAAGTGATGGTGTGGGGCTGGATGCAGCCGGATGGCAAGATCGAGGGCTGGCGTGTGGAAGTGCGCAACCCCGAGCAGGAGGAGTTCTTCCTGACGGGCGCCCTCAGCGAGATCGACGGCGCCACCCTCACGGTGGGCGGCGTCCAGTTCGTGACGACGGCCGAGACGTTCGTAGTGGCGCCTGACGTAGGCAACATCTCGTTCGACAACCTCTTCGCCGGCCTCATTGTCGAGGTGTCGGGCGGTGTCGGCGCCGAGGGCCAGCTGCTGGCGAAGAAGATCCAGGTCTACACCCTGGACCCCCGCGTCGCGCTGGAGATCCGCGGCATCGTGAGCGAACTCGAGGACGGCCGTTTCGAGCTGGCCGGCATCCCGGTCGAATACGATCCGCGGACCTTCGTACTCGACGGCAACAACCGCCCGATCGACCCGTCGGTCATCCAGGATAATAACAACGTCGATGTCATCGTCCTCGAAGGAGCCGGCGATGCGCTGCTCGCGCGGTTCGTCCAAGTGTTCGACCTCATCCGCGACGAGAAATCGCTCGTGGACCGGATCGAAACGCTGGGTGGGGGCACCTTCTCGATGCGTGGCTACACCTTCCGGGTGGATGCCACGACCGTGATGGAGGACCCGCTGGGCAACCCGATGCGGTTTGCCGACCTCTTCGAGCGCATGCGCGTCGAGGTGAATGCGGTGGAAGAAGGCAACGGCGTCTTCCTCGCCCGCAAGGTGATCGCCCGTCCGCGCGACCAAAAGCTGACAGGTACGCTGACAGCGGTATCCGCATCCGCGATCGGCATCGCCGGCTTGAGCGTCACGGTCGACGTGTCGACCGTCGTGACCAACGCCGACGGGGACGAGATCGACGTGACCGACCTTGTGGCCGGCCAGACGATCAACCTGACGTTTGTGCCCGGCGCCGGCGGCATTCCGGTGGCCACGGCCATCACGCTGCTGCCCCGTTTGGAGGACGAAGTGGTCCTCAGTGGCTCGATGGAAGCGGCATTCGGTCAGCTGTTCGTGGTGCTGGGCCGCCGCTTCCAGGTGATTCCGAACACGGTATTCCTGGACGAGTCGAAGAACCCCATAACGATGGGTAACTTCATCGTCGGCGAGGCGGTCCGTGTCCGCGGCTTGCTCCTGGCCGGCGACGACCTTGTGGCGTTGCAGGTGCAGAAACTGGGCGAAGAGGCTACCGACGTGCGCGTCGAAGGCCCGATCGTCTCCGTCAGTTCGAGCGTGCTCGAAGTGATGAACATCTTCTTCTTCATCAACAACGAGTCGCTGTTCATCGACCTCAATGGTGAGGAGACGGACGTCAACGCGTTTGCCGAGGGGCAGACCGTGATGGTCATTGCCGAAGGCCAGCCTAACGGCACGCTGTTGCTCAAGCGCGTCTCGGTGCAGAACGTGTCACTCAGCCAGGGCGAGATCGGGAATATCGAGGGCGATCAGTTCTCTATGTTTGGCACCACGTACCGGGTCGATGAAAACACGATCGTGCTGGGCGACGAAAACGCGCAGCTCGATCTGGCGAACCTGGGTGAAGGCCAGTATGTCGAGGTTCGCGGCACCGCGAGCGCCGATGGCAGCGTGGCCGGCAAAACCGGCGCTGCGATCCTGGTCTCCAAGGTAAAGATCATCGACGCCGAAGGTTCGGGCGAATACGAGCTGGATTCCAACACGTCGCCGGTGGCGACCGAGAAGGAAACCCTGCCGGAGACGTTCGAACTCGAGCAGAACTACCCGAATCCCTTCAATCCCGTGACCACCATCCGTTTTGCGCTCCCGCAGAACACGCGGGTCACGCTGAAGGTGTTCGACGTCGTAGGCCGCGAAGTACAGACGCTCGTTTCGAGCGAACTGACGGCCGGCACGTACGACGTGCAGTGGAACGGCCGCAACCAGGCTGGCCTGCCGGTGGCCTCCGGCGTCTACCTGTACCGCCTGGATCTGGGCACTCAGGTGATGACGCGGCGGATGGTGCTGGTGAAGTGATTGGGAGGTTGCATGTTTGCAGGTTACAGGTTGCAGGTTGGTTGTCCTGAAGCCTGACCATCAAGTCTACGGCAGCCTCATGACAAGCCGGCCGTTCCCTTCGGGGGGCGGCCGGCTTTGTTTTTTGGGGGGCCCCGGGGGGTTATGTTGTATCTTCAGAATCTGTTGAGATTTCCACAACCCAATGCATAGTCATCCCCGCGCAGGCGGGGATCCAGCCCTCAGACTGGCATTTTTCTGGGTCCCCGCCTGCGCGGGGATGACTTGCTCATTACGCAAAACGCAAATCTCAACCGTTTCTCATCGCGTCATCCTCTTTACGACCGCTTCATCCAGACTTATGGCACACTCCAATCTCGGCCTCGTCGTATCCGCAGGCGTCCTCGTTATTCTACTGGCCGGTTGCGGCGGGACGCGTCAGATTCAGACGGCGCCGCCCCGGCCGGCGCCGGCGGCGGTGCGGTCGGCTGAGGTAAACGGGCAGATGGCACTGCTGACGATCGACGTGGTGGTGGGGGAGAGCGCCCTGCCGGCGGATGCGCGGGCGCTGCGGTTTCGGGTGGATCAGGTGCGGGTTAAGCCTCGGGGTGGGGTATGGGAGACGTACCCGGCGGATGTGAATAGTTTCGAGATCGCGGCGACGCGGCGGGCCGGCAGCAAGACGATCTTCTCGACCCGGATACCGCCGCAGCGGTACGATTCCCTGGGCCTGGTGCTCAGCGACGTGTTTGTGCTGTACGACGAAAACGCCGGCGGGCCGCTCACGATGGCGCGGGACCGGCCTATTGAACTGGGGGTCGCGCTGGATGCCCGGGCGGAGACCCCGCTGCGGGCCGAGTTGACGATCGAGCCGGGGGCGTCGCTGACGCAGGATGCCGCCTGCCGTTGGTTTTTCCTGCCGTTCTGGACGGTGCGTGTGGAATAAGTCCTTTAGACCGTCTCGGAGGCGCTCACCGCCTCGACGCGGGTGATCCGCGGGATGGTCCGCTTCAGTGCCTGTTCGATGCCGGCGCGTAGCGTCATCGTGCTCATCGGGCAGGTGCCGCAGGCCCCGAGCAGTTCCAGTTCGACCACATAGTCCGGCGTGACCGTCAGGAGGCGCACTGAACCGCCGTCCGCCATCAGGTACGGGCGAATCATGTCCAGCGCTTCTTCGATCTGCTGGCGCAACACCGGATCCGAACCCGGGTCGGGGACGCCGGCCGGAGTGCCGTGTCCTGGGTTCATAAACTGATCAGACATACGTTCTTGCGGTTTGCGGGCTCGTGAGGTCAGGTTTAACCAGTCCTCACGGAAAAAGATCGCGGACACCCCCTTAGTCCTCCTTCTTCAGGAGTGCGATCCCGATGTCCGGGAAGTCAGTGATGAGGCCATCGACTCCCAGCGCCTTGAGGCGCACCATATCCTCGAGCAGGTTCACCGTCCAGGGCAGAACGAGTACCTGGCGGGCGTGTGCTTCGGTGACGAGTTCTTCGGTGACGAGGCTGTAGTGGGGGCTATAGATCTGGGGGGTGAAGCCCAACGCGTCGATATTGCCGCGGAAGCCGCGGTCCTCGTCGGTGCCGACGAGGAGGGCGAGGCGGATGTTCGGGTTGAGGCGGCGCGTTTCGCGCAGGGTGCGGACGTCGAAGGATTGGATGGTGGCCCGGTCCAGGATTTCCGCCTCGTACAGCACCTCGTGAAGCAGCTGGGTAAAGAGCGCCGGCTCGGGATGGTAGATCCGGTCGGTTCGTGGCGTCGACTTCGTTTCAATGTTGTAAAAAATAGCCGGTAGGTTATGCGCCTGTACGTAGGCTTCGGCGGCCGCGATGACATCCTTAAGCAATGGCTTAATGACTCGCATGGGTACTTGATCGGGAAACCGAATATTGCCGCGGCTGCCGCAGTCGTACCGGGCGATCTCCTTGTAGGTCATCTCGAACAACTTGTAGGCATCGCGGCGGTCCGGCGGCACGGGTTGTCCATCGGGGCGCGTGCAGAGGTCGGCCTCGAACCAGGGGTCGTGGGAAACGACGACCTGGAGGTCCTTCGAGATCACAACATCCATTTCCAGGGTGGTGACGCCGATATCGAGCGCCTTGAGGAAGGCCGGGATCGAGTTTTCCGGCAGCAGCCCCCGGGCGCCGCGGTGGCCCTGGAGGTCGAATAAAGGGAGTGGACGTGGGGCTAACGTATCGGCCATAGGTACAGCTATACCACGATTACACGTGAGCGAAAGGAGGCAAATAAGGGTATATAGCCCGCGTGTCATGTCGAATGTGTGTCGGTCTGGTAGCCGGAATATAAAAAGACCGCGCTAATTCTGCCGGCGGCTTGCAAATAAGAGAAAGTTTTTATCTATGAGTGCTTGTCGTCTATGTATATCCACCGCACGAGAGCCGGCCAATCTGTATTCAGCGCTCTTCATTCCCCCCGCGGGTGGGTATCCGATGGATCGATCGCCTCTTCATCGCGACCCGGAGCCGAGTGCGGTCCGATCTTGCACATCTTCGGCCATGTCGCATCGCGCCTACACTCCCTTTCTTCGAAATGAAAGGGGTCTCCATGATTCTCGGTAGTTTCCAGCGAAGCATAGTCGCGTATGGATCGATCACGTCCGCTATTCAAAGTTGCGCAATTATTTAACATTGGTTCGAGCCCCGCCGGCGGCGACGGGGATTGGGTAGGAGGCGACCCGCGGGTGGCCGTCGCCGGCGTGCCCTATGAAGGGCTGGACCATGTGCTACTGTTTCTGAGCGACGCCGTCGCCCTGGTGGATATGTGCGGCCGGGTGCTCCAGTGGAATCCCGCCGCGGAGCGGCTGTTTGGATGGAGTCCGTCCGAGGCCATCGGACGCACGATCGACGACGTGCTCCCCACCTGGTACCCGTTTGAAGAAGACGCCAACTTGTTGGGCATGGTGCACCGCGACGGCGCGTGGAGCGGCGAGGTGATCCAGAAAGGGCGCGATGGGGGGCTGTTGAAGACGATGGCTTCGCTGACGCTGTTGCGGGGCGACTCCGGCCACTGGTCGCGCGCCCTCCTCACCTTCCGCTCGATTCGCGAGATTCGAGAGCTGGATCATACGGGTGAAGAGCAGTTGCTGAGCAGCCCGTGGCGCAAGCTCGTCGAAAATCATCCGGAGCCGATTGCAATCCTCCAGTTTGGGGACATCATCCACGTCAACCCGGCCTGCGCGTCGCTGCTGGGGGTGTCGAACCCCGGGGCGTTGCAGGGGCGATCGTTGTACGACTTTTTCCCTGCCGAGGAAGCCGGGGACGTGCGCCGGGCAATGGCCCTGGTCGAAGCCGGCCGGACGCTCCCCAGCGTGGAACACCGGCTGCGGAGGGAAGGGGGTGAGGAGCGCATCGTGCGCTCGCGCGCCGTCCCGCTGTTGATCGATGGGCAGTCTGTCGTCCAGGCCGTGTTACACGACATCACCGAGCAGAAACGCGCCGAAAACGCCCTCGCCCGGAGCGAGCAGCGGTTTCAGGCGGTATTCGACCGCGCCGGCATCGGCATCGCCATCGCCGACCCGAGCACCCGCCTGCTCGCTACCAACCCGGCCTTCCAGCATATGCTCCAGTACTCGGCCACCGAACTCTCGCGGTTCTCGTGTCGGGACCTCACGTATGCCGAAGACCTGACGATCTACAACCATTTCGTGCAGCAGGTGCACGATGGCGAAATGGATCGCTTTCACATGGAGAAGCGCCTCCAGCGTAAGGACGGCGCCTACGCATGGGGCAGCGTGGTCGCGACGGCCATTCGACGCGAAGACGATGAACTGGAGTACTTCATCTTAATGGTGGAGGACATCTCGAAGCGCAAGAAGACGGAGGAGGAGCTGATCGCGGCGCGCAGCAAGGCCGAGGAGATGACGCTCCTCAAATCTTCCTTCCTCACCAATATGAGCCACGAGATCCGGACCCCCCTGACCGGCATCATCGGGTTCGCCTCGATCCTCGCCGAAGAGGTGTCCGAAGAACACCGTGAACTCATCGACCTCATCGAACAAAGCGGCCACCGGTTGTTACAAACCCTGAACGCAATCCTCGACCTCTCCATGCTCGAATCGGGCACGCTGAAAGTAAAACCGCAAGAACTGAACATCGTCGACGAAGTGCAGGCGCTGATGTCGCAACTGGCGATGCAGGTCCAGGAAAAAGGCCTTTTCCTGACGTTCTCCTGCGAACACGAGGACATCCGCGCGATCATCGATCGCACGAGCCTGGACCGGATCATCAACAACCTGATCAGCAACGCCATCAAATTCACGCCGGAGGGCGGCATCGAAGTCACGATGCAGCCGCAGGGGGATCGGGTGGAGATCCGCGTGGTCGATTCTGGCATCGGGATCGAAGATGGGTTCTTGCCTTACGTGTTCGACGCGTTTCGGCAGGAGAGCACCGGCATGGCGCGCTCTTTCGAAGGCAACGGCCTCGGGCTGACGATCACGAAGCGGCTGGTGGCATTTATGGGGGGGGATATTCAGGTGGAGAGCACGCCCGGCCGCGGTAGCGTCTTTACGGTGTCGCTCCCGATGGAGCGTGTGGCGCAGCCGGGTATCGAAGTGTCCGACGCCGGCCTCCGGTACCGTCCGGCCCCGGGGGGCCGCAGCCGGCCCCGTGTGCTCGTCCTCGAAGACAACCGCGATGCCCGCGTGCTGCTCCAAAAGTTTCTCGCCGATCGGTACGAAGTCGCCCTCACCTCGCGCGAGGATCAGGCCCTTGAGGCGGCAAGCCACCAGCAGTTCGATGTCGTTCTGATGGATATAAACCTGGGCGGCAACCGCACGGGCGTCGATGCGTTGCGTGCGTTGCGGCACCTGTCCCAGTACGAAGCAGTGCCTGTCGTGGCCCTGACGGCCTACGCCATTTCCGGAGACCGCGAGCGGTTTTTGTCTCAGGGTTTCGACGGATATCTGGGTAAGCCGCTGACACGCAAGGACCTCTACCAGGTGATCACCCAGGTGCTCGATCAGCCCAATCGTACCCGACTCCCACCCCCCAACAACCCGACCCGGCATGCGCGTCCTACTCGTTGAAGACGATCAGATCACCCAGCGATTTCTGGTGCGCATCGTGGAATCGCGGGGGCACACCGTGGATTCGTTTTCGGATGCGGAGAAGGCATGGGAGGCCTATCAGAAAGGGTTTTATCCCTTGCTGTTGCTGGACTGGATGCTGCCCGGGATGAGCGGGCTGGACCTGTGCCGCAACGTTCGGAATTCACCGCAGGGGCCGTTCAGTATCGTCCTCGTCGTCACGGCCATGAACGAGGCGGAGCACCTCGAGGCGGTGCTCGAAGCCGGCGCCGACGACTACATCGCCAAGCCCATCGCGCAGAAGCTGATGAACGTGCGCCTGGCCGTCGCGGAGCGGCGTGTCGATAACATCCTCCAACACAAGGAGGCCGAAGAGCAACGTCGGCTCCTCGCGACGGCCGTCCGCAGCAGCGGTGAGGGGATGTTCATCACCACCGCTGAAAACGAGGAAGAGAGCCCGCGCATCGTCTACGTCAACGAGAGCATGGCGACAATGACCGGTTACACCCGAGACGAGTTGTTGCACCAGCCGATCGAGATCTTCGAGGGGCCGGAAACGAACCGGGACGTGCTCGCCGAAATGGGTGGGGAGCTGGTGCGGGGCGAGGCGTTTTTCGCCGAAATCCTCCTCTATAAAAAGGACCACAGCCGCATTCTGGTGCGCTGGCAGATTTCGCCCGTACGCGACGACACCGATCGCATCACGCATTATGTGTCCGTGCTGCGGGACATTACCGAGACGCGCCGGCTCGAACGCGAACTGGTCGAGATCAGCGAACGCGAGCAGCGACGAATCGGACGCGACCTGCACGACGGCCTCGGCCAGCAGCTCACCGGCCTCGCGTTTATGGCGCGAAGCCTCGAACGGAAGCTCCAGGATATCGACGAGGATGCCGCGCGAGCCGCGATGACCATCGCCGAGCTGGTCAACGATACCAAGTCCCAGGCCCGCATCCTCGCCCGCGGGCTGGTGACGGTGGATCTCGCCGGCACAGGCATCGTCCGCGCCCTCGAGGACCTGGCCGCGAACACCGAACAGATGTCCGCCATCCCCTGTACGGCCGATTGCCACATCGACACCCCGCTGTGGGACGAAACGGTGGCCACTCACCTCTATCGGATCTGCCAGGAAGCCGTAAACAACGCCATCAAACACAGCGGCGCGACGCACGTCAACATCGAACTCAACCAGGATGGTCACCAGCTGCTGTTGGCCGTGCGCGACAACGGGGCCGGCATTGCCTCCACCACTCCGGTCGATGGCGGCATGGGACTTCGGATCATGGAGTTCCGCGCGCAGATGATTAACGCAACACTAAATATCCGTCCCCGCGTACAGGGCGGCACGCTCGTTTTGTGCAGCCTTGTATATCCAGGAGTTTTAGCGCATACTAAAGAAGTCCTCACCTCGTAGCCAGGTCATGCCCATCATGCAACACCATTCCTACGCGCCTCCCATCGCCTCCGCCGCGATTCCGATCAAAGAGCCGGTCCGAAAACGCATCCTCGTGGTCGACGACCACCCTATCGTCCGCCAGGGCCTCGCGCAGTTCATCAACCAGGAACGCGACATGACCGTCTGCGGCGAGGCGTCCGACGGGTTCGAGGCGATGACCGCGATCGAGCAGGCCATGCCGGACCTCGTGATCGTGGATATTCAAATGGAGGGCATCAACGGGATGGACCTCGTGCGCAACATCAAGGCGCAGTATCCGGATCTGCCGATGCTGATGTTGTCGATGCACGACGAGAGCCTCTATGCCGAGCGCGCGCTCCGCGCCGGCGCCCGCGGCTACGTGATGAAGCAGGAAGACCCACGTAACGTGATCCACGCCATCCGCCGGGTATTGAAGGGCGAGGTGTATGTGAGCGATCAAGCCGCCTCCAAGATCCTCAAACTGCTCTCGGGAGGATCGGACAACGCATCGCCCGTCGACCGCCTCAGCAATCGCGAGCTGGAGGTGCTCCGTATGATCGGTGAAGGCTACCGCACCCGCCACATCGCCGAGAAGTTCTCGCTAAGCACCAAAACCGTCGAGTCGTACAAAGCACGCCTCAAGCAAAAGCTCGTCCTGAAAGACGCCGCCGAGCTCGCCCGCTACGCCGCCGAATGGGTGAAAGACGCGCGGAAAGCGTGATAACAAGGTAAAAGTGAAAAGTAAAAAGTTAAAAGTGGGGAGCGGGGGTGTAAGGGGGGAGGTGATCGAGGGCCGGCTTAAAATGGATCCATTTCGCTAACGAGGCGTTAGTCGAACAGCTTTTTCGTGAGCCCGATGTGGGCGCCAGTACGGTTGTGATTACCGGGCGTCGGATATGGCTTTTTGCAGCTGACTCGGGGCGCTGTCTGACTCGTTAGCAGGTTTATGGAGCAGGAACTGAATCGGATCATCCCGATCAATATCGAGGACGAGATGAAGTCCTCGTACATCGATTATTCGATGTCGGTCATCGTTAGCCGGGCGCTGCCCGACGTGCGCGACGGCCTGAAGCCGGTCCACCGGCGCGTGTTGTACGGGATGAGTGAGTTGGGAATGACCCCCGGCGCGGCGTACAAAAAGAGCGCGCGTATCGTCGGCGAAGTGCTGGGTAAGTACCATCCGCATGGGGACTCGGCGGTATACGACACGATGGTCCGTATGGCGCAGGATTTTTCCATGCGCTACCCGCTGGTCGACGGCCAGGGCAACTTCGGCTCGGTGGATGGGGACTCGGCGGCGGCCATGCGGTACACCGAGGCGCGCATGACGCGCATGGCGGACGAGATGTTGAAGGATATCGGGAAGGAGACGGTCGACTTCCAGGATAACTTCGACGGCTCGCTGCAGGAGCCGCAGGTGTTGCCGGCCGCGATCCCGAATCTACTCGTCAACGGCACCGACGGCATCGCCGTCGGCATGGCCACCAAAATTCCGCCCCACAACCTGGGCGAGGTGGTTTCGGGCATTATCGCGTACATCGACAATAACGACATCGAGATCAAGGAGTTGATGGCGCACATTCCGGCGCCCGACTTCCCGACCGGGGGCACGATCTACGGGTACTCGGGCGTCCAGAGCGCCTACCTCACCGGCCGCGG
>JAWXAX010000069.1 GCA_034439735.1 Rhodothermales bacterium
ACATAATCCGCCTCCCCGAGCGCCGACACCTGATTCGTCGTCGACACCGCGATCACCCGTGCTCCCGCCGACTTCGCCGCCCGGATCCCCGCCGGCACTCGATGACGTCGTAGATCTACTGCCCCCTTTGCCAGTCCTCAGCCCCTTGCTTGATAAAGTGCCCCGGTCTCGACGCCACGCTCGCCGCTACCGGCCGGTCTTGTACCGGGGATGCCCGGCGTCGCTTCGCGCATTCCCCCATGCTTCCGGCAACACCCGTTCTTCATTGCCGGCTGGCGACACGTTCCGCCGGCACACGTCTTTGCTCTACAGTATGGCGTGGGCTATGTCCGTTGGTATGACCTCACATGTCGACAGTGCAGGGCACCCGCCGGCAGGCCCGGGAGTTTTTTCAGTTTTTACAGGCTCCTACGCGCGCGCGCGGGCAGTTATTCCGCCCGTAGACGGATTTTTCAGGCGGCCGGCTTTTGGTTTGTTATCATGCCGGACAGTATGCCCGTCTTCATGGCGAGGGCCTCCTTGGGCAAGATTCCTTCGCCTTCGATGCCGGCCTTGGCCTTCAGCATGAGGATGAATTTCTGCCCGTAGAGGTACCAGGGCGCACCCACCTTCGCCCATTCCTCCCGCTCCACGAAGACGCCCGAGACAACCCGCTGGCGCATGCCGGCGAAGTGCTCCGCCACGGAAAGCCCGGGCTTTCACGCGAAGCGGTCGAAGCCACGCGCCTCATCCTTGAGCAGCCGGTAAAAGAAGACGCTATAGACCCGGGAAAGGAGAGACGGTCAAAGAGCTGTGTTAGCCAGATTGTGAGCGGGCGCTACGGGGAATCGTCTTGCGAAATTCTAGCGCTCGGCGCGATCGAGGCCGGCAAGGCCTTGTTTTCCCAGGGCTTCGGCGAGGCACGCGAAGAGCCCCGAAGAGGGGCGCGAAGGTGGCGAAGCCCTTGCGGAGGCACTGCAGTTCACACCCGAAGGGTCTCCAAGACCCTTCGGGTTTTTTCACGTCTGTGGGTTTAAGGTGCACAGGTAAATTATCTGTTTGGGCATAACTTTTCGGGGCATCTGGAATATATTAACGCTTAATTACACTCTTAACAGCGCGAAAATATCGATCCCACCCTGAAATGTTTGACTGGGACCCAACCAAGAACCAGGCTAACATTGAAAAGCACGGGATAAGCTTTTCGCAGGCAGAGTCGATATTCAGCAATGAGCCGTTATTGATTGAGCCGGACACCCGTAAAGACTACGGTGAGGACAGGCACAATGCTTTTGGTCTACTCGGGGAGATAGGGCTGATCGCGGTCGGGTTTACCTTCCGAGAGGACCAGATCAGAATTTTTACGGCTCGACCAGCCAGTAGGCAAGAAAGGAGGAAATTTAATGAAGCGATTCGATCGTGAACTCAGAATCGACGAAATAGAGGCGATGTCTGACGATGACATTGATTTTAGTGATTTGCCAGATACAGGCGACACCCTTGCTGAAGGCTGGTTCGTTGCGCGGGGGGGGCTAAAGGATGTGTTATCTCGTCTTTCTTCTTCGCAGTCGGAGACCGTTCAACCGTATACTCTTTCGCCGGCAAAAGCCAATCGGCGGTTCGTGCATATTGCCTCGAAGCAGTTCGATGAAGAACGTGGCGTGCGATTCGTGGCAGGTCGCCATGGAAAGTCTTCCTTCGTCTCTTGGAATACGCGTTCGAGTCGGCAAGGAATAGCTACCGGGTAAGATGACAAAAGCAATTTGGGCGGTTTTGTGCAAGAAAGCCATTATCGACAGGGATACAAATGACTTGTCACTAGTCGATGTTATTTCGGGCATCAACCTGAACGTTCCGATAGATGTGCCTGGCCCTTTCGGCGTCAAGTTGGACAGTATGATCGTAAGCCTTTGGATCAATGACACCGACCAGGAAGTGGTTGAGGAGGTAAAGCTTTATTATAAGCCTGTTGGAGGAAAGGAGCGTGAGGTGTCTTATAAAGAGATCGTTCTTAAACCCAACTCATTTCATCGGTGGATCGTGCGACTGAGCGAGGGTGAATTCGAAGCAGAAGGGATGCACGCATTCATAATCAAACAAAAGGCGGCTCGTTCGGGAAAGTGGACTCAAGTATTATCAACGCCCTTTGTAGTCACATTCAACCGAAGTGAGGAAGCAGAGGTGTTTGTCAAGCAGAATCCGCAAGAGTAAGGTCATGTAGGTTTTGCGTTACACGATAGGAATTACCCTCCATCGGAACCCTGAACCCGGCTGGATCAACCGCCATGGCAATGTCCTGTAAACGGCCAACTACGTAAGGCGCCACAATTACCATGAATACGAGCGACTTCGAAGGCCTTAAGGAAAGCGTTCGCCAGATGTTGGCGATCGAACGAGAGGAAGCAGTCCCCGCGCGGAAACACATCTACCAGGGCAACATGCTGATTCGCATCGAGGAGAACGACAACGAAGTGTGGAGCCTCGAATCCGCCGGCCAGGCGATGCCTACTCTTCAAGATCGGGTGATTTGACGCGGGGCCGGTGGACGTCATGCCACATCTCCTATCCCTGGACCCATCTGGCCAGGTCTCGGGGTACGCAGTGACCGTAGGTACCGGCTTGGGTTCGATGGCTGGCGAAAGCCCGCGCGTGTTGTGTGAGTGAACGATTTGCCATGGTGCATTTAGCCTGAAAGGGCGTCTGAGACAGATCGGAATTTTCCAAGCAGGCGCATGTCCCGAAGTGTTATATTCTTTCGCTCTCTCTTACGTACGTCTTCCCCAGCCCATGAAGACCTATCCCGTCCTCTTCCTCAGCGGCGTCTCGGCCGAGTTCGCCTCGTTCCGGGAGGCGGCGGCGAACGTGATCGAGATGAAAGAGTGCCACGCCATCAACCAGCCCGGCTTCGCGACAGACCACCGCGAGGTGGAGCAGATGCTGCGGAGTAAGCTCAAGGACGCCGAGGCGGTCGTGCACCTCGTGGGGTTTCGTTACGGCGTGGAGCCCAACGTGCCGGATGCCTTCGCTCCGCGCTGCTCATCACCCAGATGGAGTTTTACATCGCGCGGGAGATGGGCATTCCGGTGTACGTCTTCCTCGCGAAGGACGAACATGTCCGCGACGCGCCGGCTGAACACGAACTCCCGGAGACCCCGGAACTGACCGCTCTCCAACGAGCCCACCGCGAGGTTGTCCAGAGCACCAACCACATCTACTACGAGTTCGCCGGCAAGGAGGAACTCTGCCGGCTCGTCGCGCAGATCCCGCCGGTTGTTGCCGCTGGCTTTCGGGTGGACATTGATCAGATCATCCGGTTCGCGCCGGCCGAACTTGTCGGACGCGAATGCGAACTCGCCCTGCTGGACGAGGCCTGGGAGCAGACCCGGAAACATGAAACGTCCCGCCCCCGCGTGCTGACGTTTGTCGCGCTCGGCGGAGAAGGGAAAACCTCGCTGATCGCGAAGTGGTTGGCCGACATGGCTTCGCGTGACTGGCCCGGCTGCGAGGCGGTGTTCGCGTGGTCGTTTTACAGCCAGGGCAGCCGCGACCAACATGCGGCGTCGTCGAACACCTTGCTCACCACCCGCTCCTTCGTCTGCCCATCGATCGGGATCAATCGGGTTTCCCCATCGCGGAAGCCGCCGTGGATCCGGGTGATGTCGCCGATCTGGTCGGTCTCCCTTTCGTCCCTGTCGCCGATCTTGTTGCGCTTGTTGCCCAGGCTCTTGCGCATCTTGACGTACATGTAGCGCGCGTCGATCAGCTGCACCTTGCCCTTGCGCCTCGGCTCCTTCCGGTTCGTGAGGACCCAGATGTAGGTCGAGATCCCCGTGTTATCGTCTTCACGACATGGCTCCGGCGCAGGTCTTCTTCCGGGGAGAGGAGCAGGTTGACCATAAGTTTGATCACCTCGCGCGGCGTGAAGTGCTCCCCGGCTTCCTCGTTGGCCTGCTCCGAGCCGATCCGGATCAGTTCTTCGAAGATGTAGCCCATCTGCACATTGTCGATCCGCTCCGGGGAGAGGTCGATCCCTTTAAAGGCTTTGATGACCTCAAAGAGCAGATTCTTCCCCGCCATGATCGCAATCTGCTGATCGAACTTGAAGCTCTCCATGATCTCCCGCACGTTGGGGGAGAAGGCGTTCATGTAGGCGTTAAGGTTGGGCGCGAGCTGGTTGGGGTCGTCGAGCAGGCGCGGGAAGTCGAGCCGCGAGAGGTTGTAGAACGGCCGGCCGGTCACCTTACAGAGCAGGCTGTGGACGACGGAATCCGGCTTGTCCTTCACCCGATCGTATTCCACCAGCACGGCGGCGTGTGTCGGCGCCAGGATGGAATCGAAGCGGCGAAGGACCGTGAGGGGGAGGATGACCTTGCGGTATTCGTTCCGTTTATAGGGTCCGCGCAGGAGGTTGCAGATGGCCCAGATGAAGCCGGCGATCTGGGAGTGGGTTTCGGTGGACATGCAGGTGGGAAGTGGGATAGAATGAGGTCTCTACGATAACCTGTCGTCCGGTTATGTGCAACTGCCGGAGAGCAATGGAGCGCCGCGTAGCGACGCTGTATGATAGTCCCCGTCTTTTAGCTAGGCGGCACTTTCAGGAAGGGGGCACGCGGCGAAGCGGACCGTCCCCCTTAAAAACCTGGGCCTTGATGACCTCCGGGTTTTGCCGTTGCGAGGAGAAGAGGCCACACATGCGTTTTTGTCTCTTCTGTTGTCTGAAGTGGTTATTTGGGCTATCTTGTATCCAGAACTTTTATTAACGTGTTGCGTAAATCAAAATACCTCCACCCTTGGATATCACCTTCCCAGACAACAAGCTGAAACGAATCTGCTCCGAGGAGAAGTGGGGCATTCGGCAACTGGGTCCAAGATGCGCCAAGATCTTACGAACACGAATGGCGGATCTGCAGGCAGCTGTTTTTCTTGAAGACCTGCGCTTCTTGCCGGGACGTTACCACGAGCTAAGGGAGAACAGGGCAGGTCGAATTTCGGTTGACCTCGAACACCCATACCGACTCTTATTCGTTCCTGCGAATGAGCCGATTCCATTAAAGGCTGATGGGGCCCTGGACTGGAGCCGCGTCACTGCTGTTCACATTATTGAAATCGAAGACACTCACAATAGGAAAAACCGCAGGTAGCCATGGGTAACGATTTTAATCCTGACTATGTCGTTCCGCCGGGCTCAACCTTATCGGATTTGCTCGAGGAACGCGGGATGTACCAGGCCGAATTAGCGGGTCGTATCGGTCTATCCACAAAGACTTTAAATGAAATCATCAAAGGGAAAGCGCCAATCACACCTGAGACGGCTCTTCACCTTGAGAACGTATTCGGTGTTCCTGCCCGATTCTGGAATAACCGCGAGGTGCTGTACAGGGAAGCCATTGAGCGCGTAGAGGAACGAGAACAGATTCTGCAACATGCTGAATGGGTCCGATCCTTTCCGTATAAACAGATGGCCCGACTGTTCTCGGAATATCTTGAGGATGTTGATGGTCGCAGTCAAGATGCCGTATATCGACAAGGGCGCTCGTTGTTGACGTTCTTTGGGCTGGGTACACCTGAGCAATGGAACGAAATATGGCTGAATCCCAAGGTGGCTTTCAGAAAATCACTTGCCTTCTCAAGTGATCCCAAGCCCATATCGGCATGGTTGCAGTACGGTTTGCGCAAAGCAGACGAGATGAAGGAGGTGAATCCGTACGATCGGACAACCTTTGTGGCGGCATTGAGGCAAATTCGTACTATGACACGCGAATCTCCTGAATCGTTTGCGCCGCGGATGCAACAGCTCTGTGCCGAGTCAGGCGTCGCTATTGTCTTTACACCTCAGATTGATGGTGCGAAAATTTCTGGGGCTACTCAGTGGGTACGCCCTGAACTCGCACTGATTCAACTCAGCCTCCGGGGAAAAACGAACGACAAGTTCTGGTTCACGTTTTTCCATGAATCTGCCCATATCCTGCTGCATGGAAAGAGAGAGGTGTTTCTCGAAGGCAGTGAGGACGATCAAGAGGTTGAGAAAGAGGAGGAAGCAAACGAGTGGGCAAGTGCTTTTCTGATTCCTTCAAAGCGACTTTCGGATTTTATTGTAGGCGCAGACTATAGTTTAGATGCAGTCAAGAGATTTGCCGATGTACTCGAAATAGCACCTGGTATTGTCGTCGGTCAGTTGCAGCATAAGGGCATTTTAGGATATAACCAGCTGAACGATCTGAAGCAGAAATTTGCATGGGTCAATAAGTGAACCTATTTATGCGGCGACGACATCATCGGGATTTCAGGGATTGGGCTTCACCTCCTATCCCCCCAACCTCACCGACACCCTGAACCCCTCCGGACTCACGGCCACGGCGATGTCCACCAGCCGGCCCACCACATAATCCGCCTCCCCCAGCGCCGACACCTGATTGGTCGTGGTCACGGCGATCACCCGTGCCCCCGCCGTCTTGGCCGCCCGAATCCCTGCCGGCGCGTCTTCGATCACGATGCAGTGCTCCGGAGCCAGGCCGAGCTTCTCGGCCGCCAGCAGGTATGGGTCGGGCGCGGGTTTGCCGTTTTTTACGTCGTCCACCGTCACCAGCGCATCGGGAATGGGCAGGCCGAGGAAGTTGAGACGCGAAAGGGTTAGCGTCCTGAATGAACTGGTGGCGATGCCCCAGCGGCCCGCCGGCAAGCCGGCCAGCAGCGCATAGGCGCCTTCGTAGGTTTTGAGGTCGTCCATGTCATCGGCCGCCCACTCCTCGAACACCTTCGACTCGGCCGCCGCATCCAGGTGAGGCGCTACCGCCGCCACGGTGCGGACCGGCGGCAGGCCGTGATGGATGGCGGCAATGTGCTCGAACGACACCTGGTTCAAATCAGCCCAGCGTTTCCAGTGTCGGTTGGACACCACATCGGAATCGATCAGCACCCCGTCGAGGTCGAAGATGAGGCCCTGGCAATGGAGTTCGGTCATAGGGACGTTGTCGGTTTGGGGGTTTCTGTGATGTGCCGGGCGGAATAGCCGTCATACTCGAACAGGCAGAGGAAGGTGTCCAAGAGCAAAAAGAAACCCCGACCGGGGGAATACAAGGTCGGCTGAGACCTCCAGGAGGAAAGACACCGCTGAGGCCAAACCCGGTGGGTCTTCAAGGCCCTTCTGATTGCACGCACTCATCTTAATCTAACGGCTTCATCCACCACGGAACACCAGCTCGCAGGGTATCGTAGTCTCCTCCCTTCCCAGTGCAATGAGAACGGGATCTCACCCACACCACCGGAGCACTACCTATGACTGTCAACGCCTATGCGGCCCAGGAGGCCGGCGCACGTCTCGAGCCGTTTACCTTCGAACTCGGCCCCCTTCACCCGAACGAAGTCGAGATCGATGTCTCTTTCTGCGGCATCTGCCATTCGGACCTCTCGATGCTCCACAACCATTGGGGCATGACGCAGTACCCGTTCGTCCCGGGGCACGAAGCGATTGGCGCCGTTCGCGCGGTAGGAAACCGCGTTTCGCATGTCAAGGTAGGTCAGACGGTCGGCATCGGTTGGGCCTCGGCGTCGTGCATGCATTGCGAGCAGTGTATGTCCGGCAACCATAACCTGTGCCCGAAAGGCGAGTCGACCATCGTCGGGCGGTATGGCGGGTTCGCCGACAAGCTCCGCTGCAGCGCGGAGTGGGCTGTACCACTCCCCGACGGCATCGACGCGGCCAAGGCCGGTCCCCTGTTCTGCGGCGGCATCACGGTGTTCAGCCCGCTCGTCGAGTTTGATGTAAAACCGACGGATCGCGTCGGCGTCATCGGCATTGGCGGCCTGGGGCACCTGGCGCTGCAGTTCATGAACAAATGGGGATGCGAGGTAACGGCTTTCTCCAGCAACCCGGCCAAGGAAGAGGAGGCGCGAAGCATGGGAGCCCACCACGTCGTCAACTCCCGAAATCCTGAGGCCATTTCCGCTATTGCGGGCACGCTTGATCTGATTCTGGTCACCGTGAATGTGGCTATGGACTGGGGCGCGTACCTTGCCGCGCTGCGGCCCAAAGGCCGGCTCCATTTCGTGGGCGCGGTTCCTGAACCGATTTCAACCGGCGTCTTCCCGCTCCTGATGGGGCAGAAGCAGATCTCCGCCAGCCCGATCGGGAGCCCGGCAACCACCGCGAAAATGCTGGAGTTCTGCGCCCGCCACACCATTGCGCCGGTCACGGAGATGTTTGGCCTTTCGGAAGTCAACGAGGCGCTGGAGCATCTGCGTGACGGCAAGGCGCGCTACCGGATCGTGCTGGACGCGTCCCGCTAACGCAGGCTGCCGCGGCGCGGTGTATTGTACATCGGAAGTCGCCGGGAAACGTGATCATCTATCAACCTCGGGGGATGGACGCCCCCGGGGTTTTTTTGTAGGGTGGGGATGGGGCATCGCCCTGACAGATCAGTGAGCGCTAGGCCGCGTCGTGCAGCTCTTACGAAGCGCGCCGGCTCACGCGAAGTATTCGCGGAACGCGTGATGGCTCCTCACCGTCGTCAATCTCAACCCTATTGTACTCCTAAGCGCAATAGTCGACCTTATTCCAATCGATCCCCCTGAGCCCCTCGCACCCATGCAACACTCCCTGCTCCTCGCGACTCTTTTCCTGCTCTCGACCGAGGCCTTTGGCCAGGCCGAACCCTTCATCCCCAAACAGAGCGATCGACCCGAGGCGCTCGCCGGCGACGAACCCGGTTTCGTGTCGATCTTCAACGGCCGCGACCTTGACGGGTGGGAGGGCAACGATACCCACTGGCGCGTGGAAAATGGCGCGCTCGTCGGCGAAATCACGCCGGAGACGCTGGTCAAGAGTAATACCTTCATCATCTGGCAGGGTGGCCAGCCGGAAGACTTCGAACTGAAACTGGAGTACCGGATCACGGAACGAGGCAACAGCGGCATCAACTATCGGAGCATCGTCATCCCGGATCCGGTCACGCCCGACAATGCGTTCTCGATGCGAGGATATCAGTGCGATATCGACGGACCGCTCCGGTACACCGGGAATAACTACGAAGAAAAAGGCCGGCTTTTCCTGGCCCTCCGCGGACAACTCACGCATGTAGTGGGCGGTCGGACGCCGGTCCTCCTATCCCAGATCGGCGACAATGAGGAAATCGCCGGTGGGGTGACCGCCGGCTGGAACGCCGTCCACCTCATCGTCCGCGACAACACCCTAATCCACATGATCAACGGCCAGGTAATGAGCGTCGTGGTCGACGACGACCCGAGCCGGCCAACGGATGGCCAGATCGCTGTCCAGGTGCATGTAGGCCCTCCCATGAAGGTCGAGTACCGCAATATCAGGCTGAAAACCTACTAGGAGAGCGCGCCGCAACGCATCCTGCGTCAATTCACCCGATCCTGAATCGTCACCTCACCCAGCCGATTCGAGCTGCTCTGGTGGATCAGCAGCTTCCCATCCTGCGTCACCCACACGTGGCGGACGATCCCGACGCCGGACGGAATCTCCCAGCTCTGGAAGCTCTCGGTGTCGGGATCGAACCGGACGAGGGCGTCGGGGCGCATGCCGGACTCGTTGTACCAGATCTTGTCGTCGATCACGGCCATCGCGTACGGATGGGCCTCCGGCCCGCTCGGGGAATCCCACTCTTTAATCTCTCCCGTCGCAGGATTCAGCCGGCCGATCTTCCCCATCGTCGAATTTCCGTACCACACCATCCCATCGCTCGTTAGCCCCAGCCGGCGGATGCGCGAGCGCTCGTCGGGCACGGGGTAATACCGCACCTCCATCGTCTCCGGATTCAGGGCGCCGAGTTTGTTCGTGCCGTTGTAGGCCACCCAGAGCGTGCCGTCCTGGGCCACCTGAATGCC
The DNA here is from genome assembly GCA_034439735.1 of Rhodothermales bacterium. Lineage (NCBI taxonomy): Bacteria > Pseudomonadati > Rhodothermota > Rhodothermia > Rhodothermales > Rhodothermales bacterium. The sequence continues at coordinate 9,826 of JAWXAX010000069.1, forward strand.
GTACGGCCGCGGCTCGGTATCGATCTCGGTCAATTCGCCGGTGGTGGGGTCCAGCCGGCCAATCATGCCGGCGCCCTGCGAGGTGAAATACAACTTCCCGTTCGGGTGGAAGATAGCCGAGTGCGGGTCCCGGCCTCGGGTTTTGTATTCAGTGATCGCGCCGGTCTTCGGGTCGAGCTTCCCGATCGTCGCGTTGCTATTGCCGGTGTACCAGATATTCCCGTCCTGATCGGGCACGATGCTGTGCGGCCGGGCCGTCGGCGGGAGGGGGTACTCGCGCATCTCCCCGGTCGCGGGATCCAGCCGGCCCACCAGGCTCGCCCACATCCCCGTCCACCAGTACGATCCGTCCGGCGCCTCGATCGGGTCGCGCGTGCGCTGGCCGAGCGTCGGGGTGACCCACTCTTTGATATCGATCTCCACAGGGCCGTCGATCAGCGTCGGCTGCCGGCCGGGTTTTTCGGGGAAATGGGTGGCCAGATAGGCCGCAATCGTATCCGCCTGCGCCTTCGGCAGGGTGATCATCGTCGAGATGACTTCGTTCCAGCGTTCGGGCGTATCGTAGCCGGCGGCGCCCACGATATTCGCCGGGGTATGGCAGGCCACGCAGGCCGCCTCGACAAGCGCCTTACCGGGGCCCGCGGGTAGTTCGACGGTGCGGCCCGGTTGCGCGAATACTACCTGCGTGGTCAGACCCAGGGACAGGAGAGTGGCAATAACGATTGTTGACTTCATACTGTTGGAAACGAGTTCTTTCTGGTTGATCATCCCATGGAGGACACCTTCGCGCCTCCAGCACCCATACGGTAACGCGATACGCTCCTATCGCGCAAGCGGTTCGCCACAATCCCCTCTGGGCGCGCGATAGGTCGTACGCAGGCCGAATAATTCTCGGCATCCGCCTGTTGTGACTTACCCGGAGTTTTACGTCTTTTCTTCGATCGGCCGGCAGCGATGTCGCCGGCCTGGCCGGGCAACTCCTTTTCATCCCAACCTTATCTTCTTGCGAGCGCATCATGAAAACGCTGATCGTTTGTATTACTGGCCTCCTTCTGCTGGGCTTGAGCGGGCAAAGGGCATCGACGGATCGGCCGGTGGCCGACAAAAAGGCGCTGGCTATTCTGGGCGATTTCTGGCATGCCGTCGCGCCATTACACGGCGCCATCGTGATGCAGATGGAAGAACGTGGCTATGCAACGGATATCGTGCTCGATTACAACGTTCCGTTCGATAAGCTGGCGGAGTACGACCTGATCGTGATGAGCCGTTATGCCGTCGACGACCACCGGAAACTCAAGGAAAAGGAAACGGATTCACGAAAATACGGCTGGATGACGCCGGCTCAGGAAGAGGCGATCGAGGCCTATGTATCGAATGGCGGCCATTTATTCTTGCACCACGACGGTATTGGCTTTTACCCCAAAGACGGCGCCATATCGCGTCTGGCCAAGGCCTACTTCATCATGCACCCGCCGGCGACGACGATCACCGTGGTGCCCACCGGGAACTACGCCGGCCTCAACAACGGCGTCGAACCATTCATCATAAAGGACGAGGAATATAAGCTGGAAATCGACTCGTCGGCGACCAATGTCTTCATGCAGAGCTTCTCGCCGGAGAATGGTCGATTCTTCCAGGGTTGGGCACACGACTATGGCCAGGGTAAGGTGGTTGTCTTCGTGCCAGGGCACGATCGCTACACCCTCGTACTGCCTATGGTCCGGCGGAGCATCGGCAACATTCTGGATTCGTTTGGGCGATAGGCGATAGCCGCTACAAGGTCACTCAACCTTCACCATCGTCCGCACCTGCGCCGGCCCGGACGCGGTGCTCAGGCGCAGCACGTACATCCCGTTGGGCAGCGAGGCGCCATCCCACCGGACTTCATGATAGCCGGCCGGCTGCGCGCCGCGCACGAGCACATCTACTTCACGTCCGAGCACGTCGAAAACCGCGAGCTCGACGTCTTCATACTCTGTCAGACTGTACGCGATGGTCGTCGACCGCGCGAAGGGATTCGGATAGGCCGGAGCGAGTTGGAAGGTCTCGGGCGCGACGGTGGCCTGGTGGTCCTCGACAAACGCGTCGGAGCCGATGAGCACCTGGTAGCCGGCGGCGGAGGCCGCGAGCGTCACCGTTGGCCGGGCGTGTAAGTCGGTCAACTCGCCCGTGGCGCGGTCCATGAGGAATACCCGCTGATCTTCGAACGCCGCCAGCCCTTCGGCCGAGAACGCGATACGCTCGCCGGGTGAGGCGTGCAGCATGAGGTCGAACGCGGCGCCGTCGACGATTTCGGGGCGGGCTTCGAGGGCGAAATCGCCATACGGGGTGTCAAATGCCGGCTTGAGCGCCAGCGCTAGGCCGGAGAACGCCTGGCGCGGCGCGTACTGGTCGAGTCGGTCCAGCACGCTCATCGCCTCCTCGCTCAGGTAGATCTCGGCCGACGCGGCGAGACTGTCGGTGGCGGCGACGAGACGGAGCGTCCGGGCAGCCGGTGCGGCGGCCAGGCGCTTCGGAGCGCCGTCGGTCTTGCCCAGATTGGCGTAGAGGCCGGGGAACGGCAGTTGCATCGTCTGGGCGACGGTTTGGTCGTTAAAATAGTAGTAACCCTTATACGGCTCGAGCACCGTGGCCTCGCGGAAGGCGCCGTCGAAGGTCCATAATTTGGCCGTCGCCGGCATCGATGGGTTCAGGGCGCGGACCGTTTCCCAGGGCAGGGGGAGCAGGTAGGGCGAGCCGATGAGGTTCCAGCCGGCCTGCAACCGCAGGTCGTACGTTCCATCGCGGTCCAGATCCACCGTACTTACCGTCTGTTCAGGGACCTCGCCGGCATTTCGGGCGAGCATCCAGAACGCCCGGCCCGGCCGGAAGCGGAAGAGGGTGGAACCATTAAATTCCTCGAAAAAGTTGGCAGCCTGCCCGTTGTCGCGGTAGATGTTCCAGTCCTCCCGTTGTTCGCCGTCGAGTACGCTTGATGTGTTGAGGTCGACATCTCCCGGCACGCTGTACAGGCGATAGCCGAGGCTGTCGAGCCGCGGGCCAAACGGCAGGTCGGCGCCGAGCTGGTACGACGACTGGTAGGTGGTGAACGACTGCACGGGGCCGGTAGTCTTGCCGGCGCTGTTCTCCGCCGTAACCCGGAAGAGGTACGTCACGCCCTCCGCGAGGTTGCTCACAGTCGTCGCGATCGGGATTTCCACACCCACGATGGGTTGAGGCGTGGCGAGGACAGCGGACTCATTGACGGCGTCCCGGCCGTATTCAAACGTTACCGAGGTCGGGCTCCCGTTGGAATTGACCACGGCCTCGAACGTGTACGAGGTCGGCGTGTTGATTTCGATCGATTGGGACTGGAGGACGGCCACCGAGCTGGTGTTGTCCACCATCAGGCTGAACAGCTGCGTCGCGCTCCCCTGCGAGTTGGCGGCCTGAACGGAGACGTTGAACGATCCGGTGGCCCTGGGCGTCCAGCTGATGACGCCGCTTGCGTTGTCGATCGTCATGCCGGAAGGGTTGGCAAGTAGTGTAAACGTAGGCGTGGGATTGCCGGCGGCCACCACGGTATAGCTGTACGGCGCATCGACGATCGTCTGCGTGATCGGGGTCGAGGTGATCGATGGCGCCGCCAGGCGCTCGCCCACCGCGATTGAAAAGGGCTGGCTGATGGTGCCCTGGGAGTTGGTGGCGTCGACGATGACGTCGTACGAGCCGGCGTTGCCTGGCGTCCAGGAGATGACGCCGGTGGCGGACTGGATGGTCATGCCCTCCGGCGCGGTCTGCAGGGCATACGTGGGCACCGGGTTGCCAACGGCGTCTACGTCATACCGATAGGCCTGGTTGACCGTGGCGGTCTCGACCGGGGTTGATGCAAATTCCGGACTCGCCAGGCTCTGGCTGACGTTGATAGAGAATAACTGCGAGGCGCTGCCCCGTGGGTTATTCGCGCGGACGGCCACGTTGAAGGTGCCCGTCGCGTTCGGCATCCACGCGATGAGACCGCTCTCGGCGTTGATCGTCATGCCCTCGGGTGCGTTCGTCAGCTGGAACGTCGGCGACGGATTGCCCGTGGCTTCGAGGTCGTAGGTGTACTCCTGGCCCACGAAGGTCTGGGTGGATGGGGTGGAGGTAATCGTTGGCGCGGATAACGGTTCACTGACTTCGATGTCGAACGACTGGGTGTCGTTGCCGACGGAGTTCGAAGCTTCCACGGTCACGGCGAACTCGCCCGCCTCTGCAGGCGTCCAGTCGATTACGCCATTGGCGGCGTTGATCGTCATGCCGGCAGGCGCGGTGGAGAGGCCATACACCGGGTTCGGGTTGCCGGAGGCGTTTACGTTGTAGCTGTAGTTCTGGCCGACAGTCGCATTGCGGATGGCGTTGGAGGTGATGCCCGGCGCCACGAGCGGCTCGCTGGCCTGGATCGTGAAGGACTGCACATCCTCACCCTGCGAATTGCTCGCCAGAATCGATACATTGAATGAGCCGGCCGCCGCCGGCGTCCAGGCGATCTGGCCGGACGTGGCGTTCAGTGTCATGCCGGGCGGGCCGTCGGTGAGGGCGAACGTGGGGGTTGGATTGCCCGTTGCATTGGCGTCGTAGCTGTAGTTCTGCCCCACCGTGGCCTCGAGCCCGGGGCTCGACGTGAAGTTCGGCTCTCCCAGCGGCAGGCTTACCGATATGGTGAACGACTGCTGGTCGCTACCCTGTGTGTTTGTTGCCCGAACGGAAACGTCATACGTTCCAACGGTGTCCGGCGTCCATGCGATCAGGCCGGACGTGGCGTCGATCGTCATGCCGGTCGGCGCATCGTCGAAGGCATACGTGGGGGCGGGGTTGCCGTTAGCCTCGACGTCGTAACTGTACGACTGCCCGAGGACGACCGATGTGACGGCGGTGGACACGATCTCCGGCGGCGCAAACGCATCCGCCACCGTGATGGTGAAGGACTGGGTCGTGGCGCCGGCTGTGTTCGATGCCTCGATGACAACATCGAAATCGCCGACGATTTCAGGCGTCCACTGGATGAGGCCCGTCGTCAGATCGATGGCCATCCCAGTCGGGGCGGTCGTGAGCGTATACTCAGGCTCGGGGACGCCGGTGGCGTTGACGTCGTACAGATACTCGACCTTCGCGCGGGCCGTGGTTACGGCCGTCGAGGTGATGACGGGGGGCTCGTTCGAGTCGCTGACGACAAGCACATATTCCTGCGTATCCGAACCCAGCAAGGCGCTTGCTGTAACGCTGATGTCGTAACTCCCTTTTTTTTTCGGAACCCACCGTATGATGCCGGTCAGCTCTTCGATGGTCATCCCCTCCGGCGCCTTGTCCAGCTCATACTTTGGCAGATTCGTGGCATCGACATCATACACGTACTCCACGCCGGCCGTCGCCGTCGTAATCGGCTCTGAAGTGATCTCCGGGCCGAATTGCGCCCGAGCATTCGTAACGCTCAGGGTGAATAGTACGAAAGCCACGAGGGCTCCTTTCCAGATCATCCGATGGGATGGGTTATGAGGCAACGAAGGGACAGACACGTCATCTCAAAAAAAGACAACATGCATCGTTTTGGGACATTGCCCAATGGCGCAGGGACACCTTCGGCGCATCGACAAAGAACCGGGCTGGGCCGGAAAAATACATGGAGGGCCGTAGAGGCCGATGGGGGCTGAAAGGCCGGATACCCCTCCATCGTTCGAGCGTCTTCGCCTTATATTGGCAAGAATAGTGCCACGGGGTAGGCCGGCGGGGCGCTCGAACCGGCACGCTGGGTGCGGCAGGCAGGCGTCGCCTGATCGATTTTCTCGTTCAGTCCAGCCAGCCGAGCGTCCTTATCGTCTTAAGCCTTTCCCAGTACCGCATGCATGATGATATCCTCGTTCTGGTTGATGTGAGGTACGGCTATCAAGATACTGCATACCGGGGAGGGGTCTTCACAGATCAACGCCGCAATGCCTGTCGGCGAGGTGTTCAATAGTGTGTCCTTGTATGTCCTACACTTCGGCCGGGTAACGCGTCATTTCGATGGGGTCCTTCTGTAGCTGAGCGGCGTGCGCTGGTACTCGCCCTCTTGCTGCTCACTGGCTGCGACGGCGCGCCCGATTCGACGCCCGATCCTGAGGTGGAGGTCGTCGCCGAAGTATCCGTAACGATCGATGTCGATGCCGGACGGTTGCCCATCAGCCCGCTGATTTACGGCACCAATCAGGACATGGACGGCGTCACGTGGTCGATTCGGCGTATGGGGGGCAATCGGATGATGGGATATAACTGGGAGAACACCTATTCCAACGCCGGCAGCGATTTTCAACATTCGAGCGATCGGTTCGTCGCTTCTTTTTTTAAACTACGGGCGGGGGAAGCCACGTCGAGCCGCTTGAAGCCGTCCATCTCGTGCTGGAATGATGAAATGATGCCGTAGAGCGTCGCGGCATGAAGGATGGGCCGGCTCCCCACCCCGAGAAGCCGGCCCGCGGTCGATCCTGCTCGACCGATAATCGAGTGTAGGTGTGGACGTGTGTTACTTCGCCAGTGCGAGCGTGCGACTCGTCTCGAAGGTTTCTCCCAACACCCGAAGCACATACCGACCGCTCGCGAGGCGCCCGGCGTCGAACGAAAAGACGTGCTCTTCGTTCGCGCCGAGCACACCGTCCTGTATCATGGCGACAGAACGACCGAGGAGGTCGAAAACCTCAATCCGAACGCGCTGAGATTCAGCCAGGGTAAGCTGAAAGGCTGTTGTTGGGTTGAATGGGTTCGGGTATATGCCAGAGAGTATATAGGCGTCGGGGAGCCGGGAGGCGACGCGCTGCGGCGCGCTGGATTCGGGGAAGTGGGGGCGGAGGTCGAAGATGCCCAGCAGGAAGTGATCGCCGGCCGTGACCGGTGTGCCGGGGATCGGCAGAATGGGCACACCCGGGTTGATGCCGTGTGTTTGTTTATCAACATGGACGACGACGGCCAGGAAGGCGACCGGGAGCGGGCTACGCACCAGCATCGGCCGGCCGTCGGCAACCAGTTGCTGAAATCCGGTTTCGAGGTCGAAGTGCCGGAGGAACGAAGCGCCTACGGACTGGACCGTCGGCGACGTGGCGCAGCAAAGCGGCTGCTCGACGCCGCTGCCGGCAGGGGCGTCCGTCTGGTTGGTGATCACGAGGTCGTTGCGCAGCGGCCCCGTGTGGGGCAGGAGCGGATTATAGTCCAGCTCCACGGTTAATTGCGCTTTGCCATTCGCGTTGATTTCGAACTCGTTGGGCTCCGGTCCGAGGCCCTCGGTGTAGCCGGCGGAAGTCGGCGCCAGCGGGGCCGACACGCCGGCGATCGCAGGCTTGCCCGGGGCGATCGGCGCAAAGATCGGGTGCGGCGCGGGCCCGCCGGGGAAATAGTAGGACGTCCAGACCGTGATCACGAGCTCCGGATCGACGCCCTCCAACTCGATGGCCACACGGGTCGTACCGTCGGGGCGGACGTTGAAGCGAGCCGTGCCGGAGGGCGCCGGCGAGACAAATTCCGGGGCGATCCCCACCGGGAGGATACAGGGCGGCGGCGGCCCGACACCGGGCTGCCCCCCCGGCGCGGGCGGCGGCGGGAAGCAGGTCATGTCGACCGAAAACCGGGTGGCGCTGCCCTCCTGGCCGGCGACGGGCGAGGCGCATGGGATAAACAAGATAAACACGAAGCAAATGACGGAGGTAAGGACGCGTCGGAAACGCGTCGCATCGAGGTGCGACATAGTAGGTCAGGGGTAGTGTGGAAGAGTATCCGGCACGGCGATCTGCATGTACCGGGGGGCTTTCGTAATTAAAGACTTGCTTACTTAGATGAAAGGGCACCCGCAAATTAGTGCGGTCAGTACGCGTGCGAAAGAGCGGAAAGCCGCATTGTGGCCACGGTCATATGCCCGGCAAAGCCCCCGGAATCCCCCGCATGAAGGCGCGCCCTACGGATGGGCCGGCCTCCCGTTTCCTCGCACGCTCGGGTGCGACTTTTTGCGGGAAAGGGGTTTATATGCCGTCCGGGTCGTAATTTTGGGTCGAAATCACTCCCCGAAAGTCCTCTGTTATTTCTCGCCTGGTGCCCCTACATCCATGCACGGGATGTAGGGATCCGCCAGGCCTCCAAAGGTATTGGTTCGACCTCGATGAATACACCCGATTGGACCCGACTCGAGTTTGTGTTCGAGAAGGCGCTTACCCTGAAGGGGGAGGAGCGGGTGCGTTATCTCGACACCATGTGCGCCGGCGACACGGCCCTGCGCGCCGAGCTGGAAGGGATGCTTACGGCGTACGAGGCCGCACCCGGATTTTTCTCTGGCATGCGTCAGCACGTGCCGGGGCAGGGAGCACCGTCGGGGCCGCGGCGCGGGTATGTGCAGGCGGGGGATCGCATCAACCAGTACGTGATCGAGCGCGAACTGGGCGCCGGCGGTATGGGGGTGGTCTACCTCGCCCGCGACACGCGGCTCGATCGACTGGTCGCCCTCAAGTTTTTGCCGATGATCCGGCGGGGCGACGAAGAGCTATCGCGGCGCTTCCTGCAGGAAGCCCGGGCGGCCTCGCAGCTCGATCACCCGAATATCTGCACGATCTACGAGTTCAACGAGTCGGCGGAGGGTGAGCATTTTATCGCGATGGCCTACTACGACGGGGAGACGCTCAAGGCCAAGCAGGTGCGCACGGTCGCGTACGAGCAGGCGCTGGAGATGGCCCTTCAGATGCTCCGCGGCCTGGCGCACGCACACGAAAAAGGCATCGTGCACCGCGACATCAAGCCAGACAACCTGCTCGTTACCGCCGGCGGAGTGGTGAAGGTGCTCGATTTTGGCCTCGCCAAGATGCAAGGCGTCGATCTTACCCGCACCGGGATGACGATGGGCACCGTGGCGTACATGTGCCCCGAACAGGCGCGTGGAGGCGTTGTCGACGCGCGCTCGGACATCTGGTCCGCCGGCGTCGTGCTGTACGAATTGCTGACGGGCGAGCGCCCTTTCCGGGGCGACTACGATCAGGCTGTCATCTACAGCATCCTCAACGAAGACCCCGCGCCGCCATCGTCTCACCAGCCGGAGTTGTCGCCAACGCTGGACGCCATCGTCCTTCGGTGCCTTGCGAAAGATCCGGACCAGCGGTATCCCCGGGCCGCCGAAGTGCTGGAGGCTATCGTCGCGCTGGATCAAACGGGCACGCCGGCGCCTCCGCTGGACGCCGCAATCCCCGTAATGCGTTCATGGCTATCGTATCGGAGGTATATCCTGGGCGCTCTGGTGGTTGCCGTGGCGGCTCTTGGCGGGTGGTGGATGATGAAAGGCGAACGCGTGCTGTCGGAGACGGGCACCACACGGCTGGCCGTACTCCCGTTTGTCAATATGGGCGCCGATTCAGCGCTCGTAAACGGTCTGGAGTTCACGGTCACCAGCAAGCTCACCCTCATGCAGCGTTTCGATGGCACCTTGTCCGTAGTGCCATCGGGCGATTTGCTCGCGGATGGGGTCGTTTCGGCCGAGGCCGCGGCCGAGCGGCTGGACGCCACGCTGGCGCTCGGTGCGAGCGTCCGGCAGCGCGGCGCCGGGTTGTTGCTTACGCTCCAGCTCATCGATGCGCCGGCGAACCGCGTGCTCGACTCGCGCGTGCTCGAGGTATCAAACGCCGAGATGGGGCAGTTGGATGATCGGATCGTTGAAAGTCTAGCCGGCCTGCTCGACGTGCAACTCAACGACGAGACGCAGGCGTTCCTCTCGACCGGCGCTTCGCGCAATGCGCAGGCCTACAACGACTATACGCGCGCCCGCGGGTACCTCCAGCGCTACGAAGATGCCTCGAATATCGATGCGTCGATTGGCCTCTTCAAGCTGGCGGTAAAAGAGGATACCACGTTCACGCTGGCGTATGCCGGCCTCGGCGAAGCGAACATCCTCAAATATGAGCTGGACAACCGCCGGCAATGGCTCGACGAAGCCATCCAGTACGGCCGGCGCGCCATCGAACTGGATGAAGAACTGGGTCCGGTTCGTCTCACCATGGGCATGATCTACCTCAAAACCGGCGATTACCCCGAGGCGGAACGCCAGTTCTTGCGGGCCTTTGTACTCGATGACACAAACGCCGAAGCGCCCTATCAGCTGGCCCGGGTGTACGACCTGATGGGTGAGCCGGCGAAGGCAGAGGAGTTTTTTCTGCGCGCCATCCGTCTCGCGCCGGATCAGTGGCTCTACGCCAACGGCCTCGGTAATTTCTATAACTGGCAAGGCCGGCATGAGGAGGCCATCCCCCTGTACCAGACGGTCATTCGGCTTCGCCCGAAAAACCCGTGGGGATATAATAACCTGGGCGTCCAGTATCAGGCGCTGGAGCGCATCGACGATGCGCTGGAGAGTTATCGCCAGGCGGCTCGTGCAAACCCCGCCGCCGCCGAACCGACCGCGCTTGCCCTATACAACATCGGCACCATTCATTACCTCCGGGACGACTTCGCCGAGGCGCGCCGGCAATTCCGGGGTTCGGTGGACTTACTGGATACCGATCTGGATGTGTGGCAGGACCTTGGGAGTGCCTATCACTGGCTCGGCCGCGCGGATAGTGCGCGCGTCGCCTGGGAGCGCGTCGTCGACCTGGCCGGCAAGCGACTGGATGTCAACGCCGTCGATCACTGGGCGCTGTGGAATCAGTCCTTTGCGCTGGCCCGGCTCGGCCAACGCGCGCAGGCGTTCGACGCGTTGAACCGATTTCTGGCCCTGGAGGGGGCCACGCCGACCACCTGGCTCAACGCGGCCAAGTGTTACGAAGCGCTGGGCGACCGCGACCGCGCGATCGACTTTATCCGCCAGGCCCTCGAGGCGGGCCTGGCGCCGAAGCGAATTGAGGCCTCGCCCTGGCTGGATGATCTCCGCCGCGATCCCCGGTATACGGCATTAGCCGGCGCTTACTGACCCCCTACCTTGCCGGAGCCGTCGCCACCGGTTGCGCCGCGTGCGCCGCATTCGGCCTCGATGTCGCCGGCCAACGAGGTGAAGCTGAAATCTCCGGAGGCGCCGGCCAGAACGGAAAGTGAGGTCGAGGCGCCGGCCGGGAGCGCGTAGCGTTCCGCCCCAAAAATGGATTCAGGATCGATGCAGAGGACAATCGGCTGAGCGCCAGCATGGAAAACAACTGTGTCGCCGATCTGGATCGTAATCGTGGCCGGTGTCGGGTTGCCGGCGCTGTCAAAGTGGATAGTTATGGTAGCCATGCAGGTAGGGTTGATGACGCGCAGTAGCGCGCGTGTAGTGTGGTGTGGACAATAGAGCCACACCTCTTGGTGGGCAACGGGCTCAACACGAATCGGTGGGACGGTCGAGCACGTGACGAAAGATATACATGTGGCCGACAAAGTACAGGCCCCGGAAGGCCTTAAGCAGACGGAATTCCCCTCATTTTCCGGGTTTTAAGCCGCAATGAGGGACGTGAAGCCTCATTTGATCCATCGGTATCCGCACGCGGCAACGAAGTGGGATGACTTTTTGTACGAGCGACAGGGTGTACAGCGACTACCGATGCCATCTCTCCGCACCATCCAACGTACCATGAAAGCACCACTTTTTGTCTTCCTCCTCGGCAGCCTGATGGGCAGCCTCATCGGCTGTGCTCCCAGTGTGCGAACGACCTCCGCGCAGGCGCCGGCATTTGATCTTCGGGCCGGCGAGCCGGCGCCCGAGTTCTCGGTATACGACTCTCAGGGCGAGCGCCAGACCCTCCAGCAGTATCGCGGGTCTTATGTCGTCCTGGAATGGACCAACCTGGCGTGCCCGCAGGTGGACATCCGGTATGACACCGGGTACCTCCCGAAGCTACAGCAGGCGTACACCACTCGGGGGGTCGTCTGGCTCTCCGTCATTTCTTCGGCCACGGGCCGGCAGGGGAGCGCGCCTCGCGACCGCATGAATGCCCTCCTCGCCAAACGGGGCGCGGCGCAGACGGCGGTCCTGCTGGATGCGGACGGGGCCGTCGGCCATGCCTACGGGGCTCGCGTCACGCCACAGGCGGTAGTGGTGAATCCAGACGGGTTGATTGTGTATTCGGGCGCGCTGGATGATCAACCCAAAGCAACGGAGGAAAGTCTGTCGCAGGCCGTCAATTATGTCGCGCAGGCCCTTGAAGATGCGCTCGGCGGACGGGCTGTCGCTGTGCCTCGCACTGAACCCTATGGCTGTGATGTGCGGTACTCCCGTGCCCGAGACAACCAATAGGGGTATCGCCGGCGGAGTCTCATAAATGAAAACCCGGCTTGCTGGGGACAGGCCGGGCTTTCGCGGAGATTGGATACCCGCATAGCTAAGACAACTTTATGGTAGGCGATTTAAATAGAAAAGGCAAGATTCGGGTTGTGGCCCTCAAGCTTACTATAGTTTGAAGATCGAATCGAAAATAAAAAAGCGCTTTCGCCAAATAAAATAAATTCCAGCGAGGATGCGTGCGGGCGGCGAGTTACGGGTTGGCACCTGGTTTGTAGTCCAATTTACCGCCCTCTTTTGTAGCATGTCGGCTTAAACGCCTTGCCGCTAGTCAGTAGGGGCTCTGTAGAGACAACTGTTGTTATCCCCCACCTCTTACAGGCAATCCTATGATGAAGAACGACCACGCATCCCGGATGCGGGATCAGATTATTGCGATGCGCGATGCATCGATCGGAGCGTTGGAGGCGGCTCGCCGCCGCTATGAGGCGTTGAAAACGCAAACGGAGCAAGTATCCATCAACTATGTGTATGGACGCGCGCCGCGCGCCATGGTACGCACGGTCACCGAGCAGTTTCTGGCCGCGGAGTCTGCGTTGAACGATGCGGCGGCCAGGGTTCGAGTCAATCAACAGGCGCTGGACGCCATGGCGACTCGCTCTCGCGGCCGAGCCCGGCGCGACGTTCTGGTTTGAACTTCCGTGCACGGTATCAACCGGTCCTAGTTAGCATCAGACGATAGACGTGACCTCCTTCTCCTCCTCAGATTTGCGCGATTGGTCTTTGCGGGTGAACGGGATCTCTTTGCGGCTGACCGCGCCGCCGGAGATGATAAATGCCATGGCTTCGTCAACCGTCCAGTCCGTCGGAGTAAGCATCTCGACCGGGACGATTTCCAGGTAGCCGGAAGTTGGATTCGGGGTAGTGGGGACGTAGACGGCGGCGAGTTCGCGCCCGGTGCCTTTTTCGCGCAGCGTCCGGGTGACGAGGCCGACGGATTTCATGTCGGCGTGCGGGAAGTCGATCAACACCACCCGCTGCGTGCTGCCGGGCTTGGTCTGCAGGAGATCGAGCAGCTGTCGGGTGGAGCTGTAGATCGTGTTGACGAGCGGGATGCGGGTGATGAGAGACTCGAAGAGCGCCAGCAGCCGCTGCCCGATGACGCGCCGCGCCAGGGCTCCGACGAACAGGATGAGCAGGATGGTGCCGAAGAGGGCGACCAGCGTCATCACACTCGGCTCATTGAGCCAGTAGAACATCTCCGGCTCGGATGTCGCGATGCCGTTCAAGATGGGCTCGACGAGCGGCTTGCTGATGTCTGAGAGGAGCCCGAATACAAACTTGAACACGATCCAGACGAGCCAGATCGGCAGCAGGGTGAGCAGGCCGGTGAAGAAGAAGTTTCTAAGTCGTTTCATGTAGCTATAGGACTGCCTGGGCCGAAGACCCGAAGGGTTTTGGAAACCCTTCGGGTCTCGCGCGGTCGGGCTTTAACGTAGAAGACACATTCTGGACGAGATTTGTACCCTGCCGGCGCATTTTTTTCCGACACTTCACATCCGCCGCTCCAGAATAGCTCCCAAATCGGTGCCAGATTCGTCCCATCCGGGTGCGGGTATCGACCGTTCGGCGGCTAGAATCGACGCCGTCACGATCTTGCGCCACCCTTTTGCCGGCGTTTGCCAATTCGACAGGCAGCGATTAAGTTCTCGTGGACTTCGATGGGTCCACGTTGATACCTCAAACCAATGGCCGCACCTTCCGTCGCCGAACGTCTCGACGCCCTGTACGAATTCGATCGAGAGCCCGTGTCATCGGATCGCCTCCAGGGTCCCACTAGCTTCATCGGCATCTACGCCGGCGAACATGTCGCCGGCACCGAGTTCGTTATCGGGCCTCTGTTTGTGGCGCACGGCGTCGCCGCGGTGGATTTGTTTCTGGGACTGCTGGTCGGCAATCTGCTCGCCGTGCTTAGCTGGGCGTTCATCACGGCGCCCATCGCCACCCGCACCCGGCTGAACCTGTACTGGCAGCTGCGCAAAATCGCCGGCCCCTACCTGCTGTTCGCGTACAATATCGTGAACGCGCTCATGTTCTGCTTCCTCGCCGGCTCGATGATCTCCGTCGCGGCGACGGCCGTCGGGCTACCGTTCGGGATGGATATGCCGAGTTTGAACGACGTGTACCCGAACTCAGTCGGCTGGGTGGTGGTTGTGTTGCTCGTTGGCGCCGTGGTGACCGTGCTCGCCATCCTGGGTTTTGAGAAAATCGCCTGGTTCTCGAAAATTGCGGCGCCGTGGATGTTTCTGGTCTTCATCGCCGCCGGCGTCGCCGTCCTTCCCCAACTCGGAGTGACGTCGTTCAGTGAGTTCTGGACTGTGGCAAACGATAAGATCTGGACCGGCGTGCCGCAGGCCGGCCGCGTTCACTTCACGTTCTGGCATGTCCTCTTTTTTGCCTGGTTCTGCAACATGGCGATGCATATCGGGATGGCGGATATGACGCTCCTGCGCTACGCAAAATCGTGGAAATATGGATTTTTGAGTGCCTTTGGCATGTACCTCGGCCACTATGTCGCCTGGATCGCCTCGGGCATTCTGGTGGCGCTCGCCATTCAAAACGGCGGCGAAGTGGCGCCGGGCCCGATTGCCTTCCTGGGCGCCGGAGTCGCGGGCGCCATCTGTGTGATCATCGCCGGTTGGACGACCGCCAACCCGACGATTTACCGCGCCGGCCTCGCCCTGCAGACGATCAGCCCCAACTGGAAACGATGGAAGGTGACGCTGGCTGTCGGCGTCATCACGACGATCGCAGCGCTTTTTCCCGCCATCATGATGCAGCTGCTGGATTTCGTGGCGCTGTACGGCCTCGTGCTGATGCCAATGGGCGCCGTCATCTTTGCCGATTACTGGATCCTGCCGCGCCTCGGCCTCCGGCAGAACTTCGCGGAATGGAAGGGGCTGGCGTTCAGCTGGCCGGCGGCGGTGAGCTGGGGAGGCTCCCTGCTTATCTGCTTCCTCCTCCCGATAGAGATCTTCTTCAAAGGCCTGCCCGGCTGGTTTATCGCTACGATTCTCTACATCGGACTCTGTCGGGTCCAGCAGCAGCGGACATCCACCCGAACCATCGAACAACCGGTATGAAACCCATCGCCAAACTTGTTTCGCTGGCGGCCCTGGCGCTGACCGTCGTGCCGGCCTTCCTCGTATTCGCCGGCTCGCTTTCCTGGGATCGACACGCGTGGCTGATGTTGGTCGGTACCGTGCTCTGGTTCGTGAGCGCGCCGCTGTGGATGAAACAATCGGAAGCGTGATATGCTACAGCCCGACGTTGTCGCACGGCAGAACGCCATCCTCCAGCAGGCCCACGAGGCCGACATCCGCCATCTCGGTGAGCAACTCGCCCGGCGTGGGGCCGATTTAGACCACGTCATCGAGGCGGTTCGCCAGTTCGAAGTCGCCATCCCGTCCTGGGCGCTCGGTACCGGCGGCACGCGCTTCGGCCGTTTCCCCGGTGCCGGCGAGCCGCGGGATATCTACGAAAAGATGGAGGACATCGCCGTCATTCAGCAGTTGATGCGGACCTGTGGTAAGGTGTCACTCCATATCCCGTGGGACGAGCCCGACGACGCGGCCGCCCTGAAGGCACACGCCGGCTTGCTCGGCCTCGGGTTCGACGCCGTCAACTCGAACACCTTTCAGGACCAGGCCGGCCAGGCGCATAGCTACAAGTTCGGCTCGCTGTGCCACACGAGCGCCGATGTCCGACACCAGGCCATCGAGCACCACCTGCACGTCATCGAAGTGGGGAAGACGCTCGGGTCCGACGCCATCACGGTGTGGCTCGCCGATGGAAGCAACTACCCGGGGCAGGCGCATCTGCGCAAGAGCTTCGAGCGGACGCTGGATGGATTGCAGACCCTTTACGCCGGCCTGCCCGCCGACTGGCGGCTGTTCACCGAGCACAAGCCGTACGAGCCGGCGTTTTACTCGACTGTCGTGCAGGACTGGGGCTCGTCCTACCTCCTCGCCTCGGCCCTCGGCCAGCGCGCGTTCTGCCTCGTGGACCTCGGGCACCACCTGCCCAACGCGAATATCGAGCAGATCGTGGCCCGCCTCATCGGCGCCGGCAAACTCGGCGGCTTCCATTTTAACGACTCGAAATACGGGGACGACGACCTCACGACTGGCTCCATCCGGCCCTACCAGCTCTTCCTCGTGTTCAACGAACTGGTGGATGCCGCGCGCGACCGGGTGCCGAACTTCAAGCCGGCGTACATGATCGACCAGAGTCACAACCTGAAGGACCCCATCGAGGCCCTCCTCCAGAGCGTGCAGGAACTCCAGCGCGCCTACGCCAAAGCACAGCTCGTGGACCGCGAGGCGCTGGACGGCTATCAGGAGTCGAACGACGCTTTGATGGCGGAAATGACGCTCAAGGCGGCCTTCGAGACCGACGTGCGGCCGCTCATCGCGGAAGCCCGCCGGCGCAACGGCGGCGCCCTCGACCCGATTCGCACATTCCGGCACTCGGGGTACCGCGAGGCTGTCGCCGAGTCCCGCTACACCGCCGCCTACATGCCGCCGCAAAGCCTGTGAAGGGGTTTAAGGTTTGAGGTTCTCGGTTTAAGGTCGTGTGTGGAGGTCGTTGCGACATCCCTTTTCATTTTTCCCTTTTCATTTTTCCCTTGCCCTCCCCCCCCACGTACCTTGCATTTGATCTGGGCGCCTCCAGCAGCCGGGCTGTTCTGGGCATCTGGGACGGGGATCACATGCGTCTGGAGGAGGTGCACCGCTTCGTCACCCCGATCGTCGAAGCGGGGGAGCGGTTATACTGGGACCTGGAGGCGATCGAGCGCGAACTCCACGCCGGCGTGCTCCGCGCGCTGGGGATGACGGACCGGCTGCGCTCCGTTTCGGTCGATGCCTGGGGGGTGGATTACGTGCCGCTCGACGCCTCCGGCCGGCCGTTGCGCCGGCCGTTTTGTTACCGCGATCCACGGACGAACGGGGTGATGGAGCGGGCGTTCGGCGTCGTCCCGAAGGCCGATATTTACCGTCAGACGGGCATCCAGTTTTTGCCGTTTAACACCCTTTACCAGGTGCTTGCCGACCGCGAGGCCGATTCCGAGGCGCTCCGCTGGGTCCATCGCCACCTGTTTCTGGCGGATTATCTGCATTACCGGCTATGCGGAGTGGCCGTCACCGAGTTGTCGATCGCCAGCACGAGTCAGATGATGGACGTATCTACTCGTCGATGGGCCGCGCCGATGATGGCTGCGTTTGGTCTCTCCGCCGGCCAGTGGACGGACATCGTGCCCTCCGGGACGATACTCGGCCCGCTCCATGCCGCGCCGGGCGTTCAGGCGATCGCCACCTGCTCACACGATACCGGCTGCGCCATCGCGGCGGCGCCGGCGACACCGTCATCCGGGCGATGGGCCTACATCAGTTGCGGGACGTGGTCGCTGCTCGGTGTAGAACGGACGACTCCACGGCCGACGGTCGCCGCCCGCGAGGCCGGGTATACCCATGAGGCCGGCGTCGACGGCACCATCCGGTTTCTGAAAAATCTGACCGGTCTCTGGTCGCTCCAGGAGTGTATGCGGGAGTGGGCCGAGGCTGGCGATGGCATCGGATGGCCGGCGTTGATCGAAGCCGCGCGTGCGGAAGGGCCGGCGCCGTCGCTGATCGACCTGGAAGACGCTCGGTTTCTGGCGCGGGGCGGGATGGAAGCGCGGCTGCGCGGCTGGCTGCGCGAACACGGAGCGCCGCAGCCGGCTTCGCGCGGCGCGCTGGCGCGTATGGTGCTCCAGAGCATCGCCGAAAGTTATCGCCGGGCGCTGGCCGATCTGGAAGCTGTGCTCGGCGAAACCATCGACACCCTCCATCTATTCGGTGGAGGTGCGCAAAATACGCTACTTTGCACGCTGACGGCCGCCGCCTGTAGCCGCCGCGTCGTGGCCGGCCCCACCGAGGCGACCGTGTTGGGCAATGTGCTCATCCAGGCGCGCGCCGTGGGCGATTTGCCGGCCGGCCTCAGCCTGCACGAAGCCGCCGCGCGCTCTTCGGACCTCGTGGAATACGGGCCATGAACGGCCTCCGCCCCAACGAACCCAACCACCATGCAAAATCTCTGGGACGACGCCGTCGCCGATCGCCTCGACCCCGTAGGCCGGCTCGTCTATCGCTCGAACCTATTGGGCCAGGACTGGCGGATCACGAACACCGGCGGCGGCAACACCTCCGCGAAGCTGATGGAGAGAGACCCGATGACCGGGCATACCGTCGAGGTCCTCTGGGTCAAAGGCTCCGGCGGCGATCTGCGTACGGCGAAGCGTGAGCATTTTGCCTCGTTGTATCAGGATCGACTAATCGCTCTACAGGCCATCTATGCCGGCCTCACCCCGCGCGGCCCGAAGACGCCGGCGGAGGATGCGATGGTGGACATGTACCGCCACTGTACGTTTAACCTGAACCCACGCGCCTCGTCGATCGACACGCCGCTTCACAGCTTCGTGCCCCACAAACACGTCGATCACACACATCCCGTGGCCTGCATCGCGCTGGCCACGGCCGAGAACGGGCCGGCGCTGACCCGCGAGGTGTATGGCGACGACGTGATTTGGGTCGATTGGCAGCGGCCCGGATTCGAACTTGGCCTGACGTTGCAAGACGTCTGCCGTCGGCACCCGAACGCGCGGGGCGTCATGCTCGGCGGCCACGGCCTCATCAACTGGGCGGAGGACGATCGCGCCTGTTACCGGCTGAGCCTGGAGCTGATCGAGAAGGCGGCCGCGTTTCTGGCCGCGCGCGACAAGGGTCAGGCCGTGTTCGAGGGGGCGAAGTATCCGTCGATGCCGGCGGCGGTTCGGGAAGATACACTGGTCGGCCTGCTGCCGTGGCTGCGCGGGCGTCTGGGGCAGGAACAGCGGATGATCGCTACGGTGGAGGCTTCGCCGTCGGTGCTGGAATTCGTCAACTCCGCCGCCGCGTCGCGCCTCGCGGAGCTGGGCACCTCGTGCCCGGACCACTTTCTGCGGACGAAGATCAAGCCACTGTACATCGATTGGAATCCCCACGCCGAGTCGCCCGGCGATCTCCATAAAAAACTCGACGCCGGCATCGCCGCGTACCAGGCCGATTACGCGGCCTATTACCAGGCTTGCAAGCGGTCCGACTCGCCGGCGATGCGCGGCGGCAGTCCTACGGTGGTGCTCATTCCCGGGCTGGGCATGATCGCCTGGGGGAAAACGAAGAGCGAATCCCGCGTAACGGCCGAGTTTTACACCTGCGCCATTGAAGTGATGCGGGGCGCCGAGGCTGTGGATACCTACACGGCCCTGCCACGCCAGGAGGCGTTCGACATCGAATACTGGGCGCTGGAAGAGGCCAAGCTGCAGCGGATGCCGCGGGAGCAGGAGCTGTCGCGGCGGATCGCGATCGTGTTCGGCGCCGGCAGCGGCATCGGCAAGGAATCGGCCGGCCGGCTGGCCGCGGAGGGCGCCGTCGTGGTGGCGGTGGACCTGCAGCAGGAAGCGGCGGACCAGACCGCTCGGGAGATTCTCGCCCGGGTGGGAGCCGGCATCGGGGTGGCCGGCACCGGTATCTCCGGATGCGGCGACGCGATCGGGCTGGCGGCCGACGTGACCGACCGCGACGCGGTGGCGGCGGTGCTCCGACAGGTCGTGCTGGCCTATGGCGGGCTGGACATCGTCGTGTTTACCGCGGGGCTGTATGTCGCACCTGACGCACAGGGACGGGTAGCGGATGGGGCCTGGATGAAGACCTTCGCCGTCAACACAATGGGGCCGAACATCGCCGCCGAGGAGGCCGCCGGCATCTGGCGGGCGCAGGGGCTGGCCGGCAGCATGGTCGTCACCACCAGCGTCAACGCCGTCGTCGCGAAGCGCGGCAGCATCGCCTACGATACCAGCAAGGCTGCGGCCGACCACGTCATCCGCGAGCTGGCCATCGAGCTCGCGCCGCTGGTGCGGGTGAACGGCGTGGCGCCGGCCACGGTAGTCGCCGGCAGCGCGATGTTTCCGCGGGACCGCGTCATCGCCTCGCTCATCAAATACGGCATCGCCTGGAGCGACGCGGAGACGACCGAGGCCCTGCGCGATAAACTCGCGGCCTTCTACAGCCAGCGCACCCTCACCCGCAAAGCCATCACCCCCGCCGACCAGGCGGAAGCCATCTTCCTCCTCGCCAGCGACCGGCTCGCAAAAACCACCGGCCAGATCGTCAATGTGGATGGCGGGCTGGCAGAGGCTTTCCGCCGCTAAGCGGCGGAAAGGGTTGCAGGTTGGCAGGTTACAGGTTCTTTAGACTGATTCCGTGCGCCATGTCATAGTTTGCTTTCAATAACCTGCCAACCTGCAACCCGCCCACCTGCAACCTGCCCACCTGCAACCTGCCCACCTGCAACCTGCCCACCTGCAACCATGACCGTCGCACTCTTCGTCCCCTGTTACATCGACCAGTTTTACCCGCAGGTCGCGGTGGCGACGCTGACGCTGCTCGAGCGGCTGGGCTGCGAGGTGGCGGTGCCGGCGGGGCAGACGTGTTGCGGGCAGCCGCTGGCGAATGCGGGGTTCGAGGCGGAGAGCCTCCCGATCATGCGCCGGTTCGCGGGCACGTTCGACGGATTCGACTACATCGTCTCACCCTCCGGGAGCTGCATTTTGCATGTCAAGGAGCACTACACCCGCCTCGGCGATCCGGCCCTCATCGAGCGCCTCCACGACAGGACCTTCGAACTCTGCGCCTTCCTGACGGACGTCCTCCTGGTCGACCGCCTGGATGCCCGGTTTCCGCACCGCGTGGGGATCCACGAGAGCTGCCACGGGCTGCGCGGGCTCCGGCTCGGGAAAAGCTCGGAGCGCAACGAGCCGGCGTTCAGCAAGCCGCGCCGGCTGCTGGAGATGGTGGATGGGATCGAGCTCATCGACCTGGACCGGTCCGACGAATGTTGCGGCTTCGGCGGCACCTTCGCGGTGAACGAAGAGGCCCTCTCCGTAAAGATGGGGCGCGACCGGTTGCGCGACCACGAGCGCCACGGCGCCGAAGTGATCACCGGCACCGATATGTCCTGCCTGATGCACCTCGAAGGCCTCGGCCGGCGTGAAAAACGGCCGCTGCGGTTTGTTCATATTGCTGAAATACTGGCAGGAGCGGGTGATTAGCGATTAGACGATTAGCGATTAGCGAATAGCGAATAGCGATTACACGATTAGCGGTTTGGCATCGACCATCGACCATCGACTATTGCCCCAGCCATTTTGCCCTTTACATTTTACATTTTGCCCTTAATCCCCCATGTCACACTCCGAAGCCGCCGCCCGATTTCTTGCCGACGAGGCCCGCACAGACTGGCACGATGCGTCGCTCTGGTTTGTCCGCGAGAAGCGCGACCGGGCGAGTGGGGTCGTGGGGGAGTGGGAGGCCTTGCGAGAGCGGGCGTCGCGGATCAAAGAGCATACGCTGACGCATCTGGACACATATCTCGAGCAGTTTGAGCGGCAGGCGCTGGCGAACGGGGTCCAGGTGCATTGGGCGAAGGATGCCGCCGAGCACAACCGGATCGTTTTGGAGATCCTCCAGCGGCACGGCGTACAGCGGTTGGTGAAGAGCAAGTCCATGCTCACGGAGGAGTGCCATCTCAACCCGTATCTGGAGCGGGCCGGCGTGGAGGTGGTGGACACCGACCTCGGCGAACGGATCGTGCAACTGCGGGACGAGCCGCCGAGCCACATCGTCCTGCCGGCGATCCACCTGAAAAAGGAAGACATCGGGGTGCTGTTTCACGAGAAGCTGGGCACGGAAGCCGGCGCGACGGACCCAAAGTACCTCACCGAGGCGGCACGACAGCACCTGCGGACGCGTTTCCTGGCAGCTGAAGCGGCCATCACGGGCGTGAATTTCGCTGTGGCGGAGACGGGCGGGTTCGTCGTCTGCACCAACGAGGGGAACGCAGATCTCGGCGTGCACCTGGCGAAGGTGCACATCGCCTGTATGGGGATCGAGAAGCTCATCCCACGCTCGGACGACCTGGGGGTGTTCACCCGGTTGCTGGCGCGGAGCGCCACCGGTCAACACCTCACCGTCTATACATCCCACTTCATCCGCCCGCGGCCGGGCGCCGAGTTGCATGTCGTGCTCGTGGACAACGGCCGGACGGAGCAGTTGAGCCGGCCGGACTTCTGGCGCTCGCTGAAGTGTATTCGCTGCGGGGCGTGCCTCAACACGTGCCCCATCTACCGCCGCAGCGGCGGGCACAGTTACGACGCCACGATCCCTGGCCCCATCGGCGCGATCCTGTCGCCGGGGCAGGATCTCATGAAACATAGCAGTCTCCCGTTCGCCTCCACGCTGTGCGGTTCGTGCAGCGATGTGTGCCCGGTCAAGATCGACATCCACGAGCAGCTGTACCGGTGGCGGCAGATCGTTGTACGGGCCGGCCACGTGCCGGCCAGCAAGAAGCTGGGGATGCGGATGGGCGGCTGGGTGCTGCGGAGCGCGGGCCGGTTCGCCTGGGCGGGCGCGCTGGGGCGCCGGGTGATCCGGTTCACGCCGGCCTGGCTCACGCGGCGGCTGCCCTGGGGGCGGGACCGCGAGTGGCCGGCGCCGGCGAAGCAGCGGTTTCAGGCGTGGTATAAAGCAAACAGGCCGCAGGGAGGCACCCCATGAGCAGTCGTGAAACCATCTTGCAGGCGATCCGGGCGCACAAGCCGGCCGGCGTGCCGCGTCCTGAATCCCCTGCGATCACCTCGTCGGATCCGGAAACCCTCGTCGCCGCCTTCGAAGCGATGGTTCAGGCGATCGGGGGA
This sequence comes from Rhodothermales bacterium, assembly GCA_034439735.1. NCBI lineage: Bacteria > Pseudomonadati > Rhodothermota > Rhodothermia > Rhodothermales > Rhodothermales bacterium. The sequence continues at coordinate 32,859 of JAWXAX010000069.1, forward strand.
CGTGTCGAGCGCACAAGCCGCGCCGGCGCGGCGGACGCTGTCGCCCGCGCCTACCCCGACGCCCGGGTGGTGGCTTCGGCCGTGGCCGGGATAGCCGGGACCGTCAGGCTGGAGGAAGTGGGTGATCCACACGACCTCGCCGGCCTCGATCTGATGGTGCTGGAGGGGGACTTGGGGGTGTCCGAAAACGGAGCCGTGTGGGTCTATGAACATCAGATGGTGCACCGCGCCGCGCCGTTTATTGCGCAGCATCTGGCGATCGTGCTCGACGCCGGCCGCCTCGTGCCCGACATGCACGCCGCCTACGCGGCCGTCCGGACGGACATCGAGGGCTTCGGCGTCTTCATCGCCGGACCGTCGAAGACGGCCGACATCGAGCAATCGCTGGTGCTGGGCGCGCATGGACCGCGGAGTCTGCTTGTTGTGCTGGTGTAGGTGGCGGATTTCATCCGCGTACCGTACCATGACGCCTCAGTCCATGCTCATATCCCCACGCCCATGAACGTCTCCACGCTCCGCATAGCCGCCCTGGTCGCCGGCGGTCTGTTGTTCGCCAGCTGCAAACCTTCCGACGATATGCCCGCCGCCGATCTCCCTAAAATCCTAAGCACCTCGTTTGGCACGACCCCGGAGGGCGCCAGTGTCGGTCTGTATACCCTCATGAATACGAGCGGTATGGAAGTGACGCTCACGGCGTACGGGGCCATCGTGACGTCCATCAAAGCGCCCGATCGGGAAGGACACTACGCCGAAGTGACGCTCGGGTACGACAATCTGGAGGCCTACCTCGCCGGCAGCCCGTTTTTCGGCGCCGTCGCGGGGCGATACGCCAACCGCATCGGCAACGGTCAGTTTTCGCTGGATGGCACCGTATATACGCTCGCCAAAAACAACGGCCCTAACAGCCTCCATGGTGGTATAAAAGGGTTCGACAAACAAATCTGGTCCGCCAACCCGATCGAGAACATGAACGGGGTGGGGATCGAGTTTACCTACGCGAGCGCCGACGGCGAAGAAGGGTATCCGGGCCGGCTCGACGTTCGGATCACGTATACGCTGTCCAACGACAACACCTTGCGCATCGACTACGAGGCGCGGACGGACAAGCCGACGGTTGTCAACCTCACGAATCACACCTATTTCAACCTGAAGGACGCCGGCAAGACGTCGATCCTGGGCCACGAGGTTCGCCTCAACGCAGACCGCTACACCCCGATCGACGCGACGCTCATCCCGACCGGTGAGCTCGCGCCCGTGGCTGGCACGCCGTTCGACTTCACGACGCCCCATACGATCGGCGAGCGGATCGATGCCGACGATACACAGATCGCCTACGGGATGGGCTACGACCACAACTTCGTGTTGAACCGGGAAGGGGAGGGTCTGCAACTCGCCGCGGAAGTGTACGAGCCGACCACCGGCCGCGTCCTCCAGGTCCACACCACCGAGCCGGGCGTCCAGTTCTACACCGGCAACTTTCTCGACGGATCCTTCGTCGCCCCGGACGGCGCCCCGTATGCGCGGAGGACGGGCTTCTGCCTGGAGACGCAGCATTTTCCGGATTCGCCTAACAAGCCGGATTTCCCCTCGACTCGCCTCGACCCCGGGCAGGTCTACCGCAGTTCAACCACCTTCACGTTCTCGGCCCGGTAAACGCGCGCGCCTCCGGTTCTTGTTCGTCGCCGTGCCGTGATGTAACGACAGCACATCGTCACATCACGGCATGTCAACACCGAGAACCTATCGCAGAGGGCCATTCATGAACGTATTTGTCACCGGTGGAGCCGGCTATATTGGAAGCACCGCCGTTCGAGATCTGGTCGACGCTGGCGATCGTGTCGTCGTGTACGACAACCTGTACCAGGGCCACCGCGCTGCCGTCCACCCTTCGGCCGTGTTTGTAGAGGGCGACCTGGCGGACCGAGCGCTGCTCGACGCCACCCTGGCGGCGCACCGGCCGGACGCCATCATGCACTTCGCCTCGCACACGCTCGTCGGCGAGTCCATGGAAAAGCCGTTCCTGTATCTCGGAGACAACGTCCGAAACGGGTTGAACCTGCTGGAATGCGCCGTGAAGCATGGCGTGGGCAAGTTTATCCTGTCCTCCACCGCCAATCTGTTCGGCGCCGCCGAGGTCATGCCCATCGAACCCGATGCGCCGATCGTGCCGGGAAGCCCCTACGGGGAGTCGAAGTTTATCCTGGAGCGCATGCTCCACTGGATGGATCGGGTATACGGGATGCGGTTTGCGGCGCTCCGGTATTTCAACGCGTGCGGGGCGGTGTCGCCCGATCACGGCGAGGATCACACGCCCGAGACCCACATCATCCCGATCGTCCTGCAGGTGGCGCTGGGGCAGCGCGAGGAGGTGGTCATTTATGGGACCGATTACGACACGCCGGACGGGACGTGCGTGCGGGATTACGTCCACATCAAGGACCTTTCGCAGGCTCACATCCTGGCGCTCCGGGCCCTGGATGCGGGGAGCCGGACGTACAACCTCGGCAACGGCAGCGGTTTCAGTCTGCTCGAGGTGATCGAAGCCGCGCGGGAAGTGACGGGGCACCCGATCCCGGTCCGCTTTGGTGCCCGGCGCCCCGGCGACCCGGCCACGCTGATTGCCGACAGCGCCCGGGTGCGCCGCGAGCTGGGGTGGAAGCCCGAGTATCCCGAGTTGAAGCAGATCCTGGAGAGCGCCTGGGCCTGGCACAAAGCCCACCCCCACGGCTTCGAGGAACGGGCAGTCGCGGCGTAGTGTCGGGTTCGACACGGGTATCTGATAATTGTGTATTATAGGGGGGGCCGTCCGGCTGGACCTGTCCGTTCAACCGTTATTCTAACCCCCGTCGCCTTGACTGTAGAGCAGATTCTTTTTGGGATAGTGAGTGTATTCGTGCTCGGTTTCGGAGCCCAGTGGCTCGCCTGGCGAATCCGCGTGCCTTCGATTCTACTGCTCTTGCTAATCGGGTTTATAGCCGGCCCGCTGACGGGCTTTTTGTCGCCGGCCTCGCTTCAGGGCGAGTGGGTTTTTGCCTTTGTGTCGTTATCGATCGGCGTCATCCTGTTCGAGGGCGGGCTGGGGCTTCGGGTGCGTGATCTACGCGAAGTCGGGACAGCTGTCGTGAGCCTGATCACGATCGGAGTGTTTATCACCTGGGTGCTTGCAAGCCTGGGCGCGCATTACATAGCCGGCTTCGAGATCGGCCTGTCCATTCAGATTGGCGCCATCCTGACCGTTACGGGCCCCACGGTGGTCATCCCCCTGTTGCGGCATGTGCGGCCGAGCGGTAGGGTGGGGATCATCGCACGCTGGGAGGGCATCACCATCGACCCAATCGGCGCATTGCTGGCGGTTCTCGTGCTCGAAGCGATCGTTTTGCTCAACGGCGCCGAGGCCGATCGAGTGAGCGAGGCCGTTCTGGAGGCGTTATCCGGTCTCTTTAACGTGCTCTTTGTGAGCCTGGGCGTAAGCATCACGGGTGCTGCGATGATGCTGGTGGTATTACGCCGGCGGTTGGTGCCAGACTTCCTGCTCAATCCCTTTGCGCTTACGCTGGTCCTGGCGACCTTCGAGCTTTCGAACATACTCCAGGAAGAGTCCGGGTTGCTGACGTCGACCCTGATGGGGATTATGCTGGCGAATCAACCGTATGTCTCGGTTCGTCGCATTGTCGAGTTCAAAGAGGATCTTCAAGTGGTGCTCATCGCTTCGCTGTTTATCCTCCTCAGTGCCCGGCTGGAAATCGGCGCTCTGGCTTATATCGATTGGCGGGCGATCCTTTTCCTGGGTTTTCTGATTCTCGTGGTCCGGCCGGCCGCCGTCTTCGGCTCCCTGATCCACTCCCGATTCGGATGGCGGGAGAAGGTATTTCTGTCGTGGCTGGCGCCGCGCGGCATCGTGGCGGCGGCGGTGGCCTCGCTTTTTGCTTTTCGATTGGAGCCGATTTACCCGGAGGTCATCGATGCCCTGGTCCCCATTGTATTTCTGGTTATCGTTGGCACTGTGACCGTCTACGGGTTGACGTTGAGCCCCCTCGCCCGTTACCTGGACCTGGCGCAGCCGGCGCCGCAGGGGTTGCTCATCCTGGGCGCCAATGCGTGGAGCATCCGTCTGGCGAAACTCGCGGAGGCGCACGGGCGGAGTGTGCTGGTCATTGACGCCAATGCCGGCTCCGTTGAACAGGCGCGCGCCCAGGGCGTTCGCGCCCAGGTCGCCGATGCTCTGTCTGACACCGCATTCGACGAACTCGATCTGGGCGGCATCGGCAAATTGCTGGCGATGACTCCCAATGACGAGGTCAACTCCCTGGCGTCGATCCATTTCTCCGAGGTGTTCGAACGCGCGGAAGTATTTCAGCTTGTCTCGAAGAACTCGGATCACGAAGAGCGGCACAGTCTGTTGCCCCTTCATCTCCGCGGCCGGCCCCTGTTCGCCGACGGTGCGGATCACGCGACCCTTACCCAACGCCTGATGCAGGGAGGAGAATTGCAGGCATTTGCGCTGGAGGAGTCGACGGACTATGAGGCGCTGATGGCGGAGTATGGCGAGGCACTCATCCCGTTGCTGCTGCTCAAGAAGGTATCCCGGGTGGAGGTGTATGTTGCCGGTGAGACGCGTACCCCGGAGAAGGGCGATGTCTTTGTTGCATTTTTGCCCCCTCCCCGGAGGGAGGATGAAGTAAACGACGAACACGTATATGTCGAGATGGTGCGCTCCGCCGGCATCGTCGATCTTGCGGACGCCCCGTCCCTGGCGTACGTGTTGGAGGAGGTCGCCGGCCGGCTGGTCAAACGCCTCTCGATCGACGAGCCCGACCTGCTTCGGGGCCTGAGTGAAGGGATTCGATTGGGCGCCACCCCCCTGGTGCCCGGCGTCGCGTTGCCGCATGCGCGTATTCCCCACATCGACCGTCCCCAACTCATCTTGTTACGCTGTCGAGCCGGTGTTCGCATCCGTTACGATGAGATGAAGGCCGACTCGGACGCCCCGATACCCGACGGCGAGACCGAACCGATCCGTGCCTTCCTCTTTCTTGTGACACCGCTGGACCGCCCGGGGCAAAACCTTCGGATTCTGGCGCACCTCGCCGGCCAGATGGAACGGTCGGGTTTTCTCGCGGACTGGATGGAAGCGAACGATCCGGATGCGCTCCGCGCCCTTCTCTTTCGGCAGACGGACAACCCGCTCGTGCGGCGTTAAGAATCCCCGGTGGGCGTCGATGTTTAAAGGGTAACGCGCCGGGTTCCCCTGACACGCCGTAAGGGGATTCGCGACATCGCGGTTCGGAAAATCCGCACATCCCAGACGAGAGTCACCCGTCCGGTTCCTCCGCTCCGATTTGTTTGATTGGATGACAGATCGTACATGTGGAGACTGGCGTTTGGATTTCGTATTGGCATGACCATTGACGGTACCTCCGCTACCATGCCGAAGCGAACCGCGCCGAACCGTTTTTATTGCTTGTTCCCATGTCCCATTCGATGAACAACGTACTCGCTGTCGTTTTGTGCGGCGGAGCCGGCACGCGGCTCTTCCCACTGACGGCCACGCACGCAAAGCCGGCTATTTCCCTTCTGGGAAAATATCGCCTTGTAGATATCCCGATTACGAACTGCTTGCGCGCCGGCATCAACCGGATCTTTGTGCTCACCCAATTTAATTCGGCGAGCCTGCACCGTCACATCGCGGACACGTACCGGTTCGATACGTACGACGAACGTTTCGTCTCTATCCTCGCCGCCGAGCAGACGCCGGAATCGACCGACTGGTACAGGGGCACGGCCGATGCGGTTCGGCAGGTGCTGCACCACCTGGACAATCACACGGGAAACCAGGTGTTGGTGTTGTCGGGGGATCAGATTTATGACATGGACTTCGACGCCCTCTTTCGCCACCACCTGCAGCGCGAGGCCGATGTGACGGTCGCCACGACGCCCGTGACGGCCGAGGAGGCAACCGAGTTTGGGATCATGCAGATCACGGACGACGACGCGATTTCGGTGTTTCGCGAGAAACCCACACCCGCGCAGCTCACATCCCTGGCCAGCCCGGTGCCCGAGGCGTTACATCGCGCCGGCCGGCGGTATCTGGCGTCCACGGGCATCTACCTGTTCGACAAACAGGTGCTCCGCCGGCTGTTGACGGACGACTCCGGCCGCCACGATTTTGGCAAACACATCATCCCGGACGCACTCGGAAAATGGCGCGTCGTCAGCTACCCGTTCGAGGGGTACTGGAGCGACGTAGGCAGCATCCGCTCCTACCACGCCGCCAACCTGGCGATGGCCCAGTCGCGGCCGTCGTTCGACTTTGTCACGTCCTGCCTCTACATGCGGACGCGTGCGGAAGCGTTACCGCCGGCGCGTATCCTCGGCTCACTCGTGCATGATGCCATCATTTGCGAGGGCTCAACCGTCTCGAATGCGCGCCTGTATCGCAGCGTGCTGGGTGTCCGCTCCATCGTTGGCGACAGGAGCACGCTCAAGAACACGGTGATGATGGGGGCCGACTACTTCGCGCAGGGGCCCTCGCGCGGGATGCGCCATGTCAACGCACCCGATCGGCCCGGTGTGGGGGAGGCCTGTTATATCGAGGGCGCCATCCTGGATTCGAATGTGAGTATTGGCAACGGGACGGTCATCGCGAACGAGGATAACGTGCAGGAAGGCGAAGGGCCCAATTATTACATCCGCGACGGCATCATTGTCATCCCCCGAAACGCCATTGTACCCGAGGGGTCGATAATCGGGGCGACGCATCTTCCCATTCAGATTACTCGCATGCCGGCGGAGTTCACCCGCCCCGTCGTCGCGGCGGTCGGTCTTCATGCGCCGGTGTGATGTCCCTATGCCACCCGGTTCTGAAGCGACCTTTGGGGCCACCAAGACCCCAAAGGTCTGCTTCCGTCGGAAAGAGGCGAGTTACTCGCCGGTAGGCGGGGCGTCTGTTTTCTTGAGCTTGTCAACCAGCTTTTCGGCGCCGGCTTTCATCTCGGTGAAGTTCTCCTCCATCTCATCCTTCAGCTCTTCCCACTTCTCCTCGCCGGATTCGCGCACCTTGTCCAGCTTTACTTTGAGGGCTTCGCGCTTGACCTCCAGTTCTTTGGCCTTCTCGGCGAGGTCTTCTTTCAATTCTCCGGCTTCCTCGACAAGCTTGTCCTTGGTCTTGTCGAACCAATCGAACAGTTTGCCGGCTTTGTCCAAAAAGTCTTGTTTTTCCATGATCGTGATGGGTTTCAGGGTGGCAGTGTACAGGTAGGCCTGGCATTACCGGCCATGATGGATATTATGAACGCGATTCGCTCGTGTGGGTCGGATGCGTGGGCGAAAACTACGTGATAGCGGGCAAAAAAGATACGAGTCGGCGGTATTCTCGCCGTCTCACCTTCTGATCATCAAGAAGGTCATCCTCAAGAATGGGAATACAGTGCGGGGTCGCGCCGCCAGGACTGCAGCTCTTTCATATAATTGGCCCGCTCAAACGCCGAAGGCTCCTTGACGTGGCGCTGGCTCATACTGCCGCGCATCTGGAGGATCGATTCGTATTCGTGGAGGGTCATCCAGTGCTGGAGTTCATCGAGGACGACGGCGATGCGGTCGATGCCATGCTGGAGCAGCTCGGAGGCCATCATGGTCACATTCGCGCCGGCCATGACGCCTTTCAGCACGTCCTCGAAGGTGTGGACGCCGCTCGTGATGGCAAAGTCCACGGGGACGCGCCCGTACAGGATGGCCACCCAGCGGAGCGGGAGGCGGAGTTCGCCGGACGTGCTGAGCACGAGGTGCGGGCGCACCTCCAGCGCCTCGAGGTCCATGTCGGGCTGATAAAACCGGTTGAACAGCACCAGTCCGTTTGCGCCGGCGCCGGCGAATTGCAGCGCCATGTGGGCCATCGAGCTAAAGTACGGCCCGAGCTTGACGGCCAGAGGAATGGAGATCGTTTCGCGGACGGCGCGCACGATGTCCAGATACCGCGCCTCGACCTCGGCCCCCGTCTGGTCCGGATCGGTGGCGACATAGTAGATATTCAGCTCCAGCGCATGCGCGCCGGCCTGCTCGATCTCCCGGGCATACCGCACCCAGCCTCCTGTCGAAATTCCGTTCAGGCTCCCGATGATCGGGATCTCCACCGCCTCGCGCGCCTTTCGAATCTTCTCCAGATACTGATCGGGCCCGACATGGTAGGCGTCCGCCTCGGGAAAATAACTCAGCGCCTCGGCGAAGCTCTCGGTGCCGTAGTCGAGGTAATGATCCAGCCGATGGCTCTCTTTCGTCAGCTGCTCCTCGAAGAGGGAGTGCATGACCACCGCCGCCGCGCCGGCGTCCTCCAGCCGGCGGATGCCGGACAGGTGCTCGGACAGCGGCGAGGCCGACGCCACGATGGGGTTTTTGAGCGAGAGGCCGAGGTAGGAGGTGGATAGATTCATAAGGTTGGCCGTCTGTAGGGACGCGATACATCGCGTCCGTGTATCGTTTTCGCGGATGGGGTCCGCGTATCCAGGGGACATATAGAGACACGAGGTATCGT